>DASZZK010000035.1:0-2780 GCA_035544975.1 Casimicrobiaceae bacterium
TCTATGGGGACGTAGATGCACGAGTTGTCCACCGTGCCGCCGCCTATGTTCCTGGCACCCAGTTCCGTCATCCGCCGATTCAATTCTTCGGCGGTATGAATCACGATGGGTTGTCGCGTCCGGAAAATATGCTGGGTGAAACCAGTCGGCGGACCCGGCTCCGGATGAAAGCGCTCGCCGTGGTCGAGGAGAAAGACATAGCGAACCAGGTTGGCTTCTGAATCGAACAGAGTGATCCCGACCACATCGGCATCGAATATCTCTCGGATCTTGTTGCCGATCAGATCGTAGATGGCCTGAATTTTCAGTTTCGATGCCAGACCTTCCTGCACGTTGTTGATGATCGCAAGTTCGGCGGCGCGCTGTTCGGTCTCCTTCAATAGGCGCTGCGTTTCGTCGAATAGACGCGCGTTTTCCAGCGCGACGCCCATGCTCGCCGCCACCGTAGTGAGGAGGCGCACTTCAGCCTCGCCATAGGCGTTCTCGCGCCCGAAGTCTTCGAGGAGAATCAGGCCAAGCACGCGGTCGCTGCCGAGGATCGGAACGAAGACGCATGAGTCGCCAGAATCGGTGCCCGGAATCGCGCCTACTCCCATCGCCGCGGCCTCGGCGCGGCTGTTCATGACGATCGGCTGGCGCGTTTGGGCAATCTTGAACCATGGCCCGCCTGGAATGGGCGGGCGCGATCCCAATTCCAAACGCACACCGTGCTCGTATTGGTACAGGTAGTGAAGCAGATTAGCGTTTGGGTCGTACCAGCGGATCCCGATGTCGCCGGTTTGGAACACCTCGCGCAGCTTGTCGCCGACCAGGTCGACAATCGCCTGGAAGTCGAGCTCGGCCGCCATGCCCTCCTGAATGCGGTTGATCACCGCCAGCTCGGCGGCGCGCTGCTCGGTTTCGTTCAGCAGGCGCTGTGTCTCGTCGAAGAGGCGCGCATTTTCCAGCGCCAGGTCCGTGCTCGCCGTGTTCGGCGCTGCCTTCCCCTCCGCCCTACGCGCTTGCACGCGATCCCGGCGTTTCTGCGCCCGCTCCCTGAACGCGGCATTCCTGGCGCGTTTAGCCAGGACCAGCATCGAGTCCACGTCGGCAGAGGCTAGGTCGAACTCGCCCCGGGCGATGAAGCTTTCCGCGCGCAGGTCTAACAGGTCGAGCTTCTTTGCGACAGTCAAGCCGGCCGCGGCGAGTGCCGTCGTGGCGAGGTCGATTGCCTTCGCATGCTGGCCCACCCGTATCAGCTCGCTAAGCTGCTTCGCCGTCGGAATCGGCGTTGTCGCCTGAGTCTGCCGGCTAGCCTGGACCCGGGGCTTTTGCTTCTTTTGTAAACCTGCCATGAACTGCTCGAATTCTTTCGTTCCGCTGTGAGCATTCTTCGCCAGGACAAGCGCCGGGCGAGACCGATGGCTTTGCATGTCCGGGGCGTTGTAAACGCATCGGGCAACGCCCCGGGCATTAGTCTACATGCGCGCCGCGCCAAACGGCGCGCACCGAGATGGGCAGCGCGTCAGGCACTCTGCCCGTCTTCATGACTTCAAATCAACCACGACGAAGACAAGCGCCGAATCGCCGGTGTAGGCGGGAGCCGCATCGGCGGGCCTGGCCGCAACGAGCGCGCGCCCTTCTTCCGAGTCCGGCAACGGCGAGCGTTCGAACAGGACCAGCTTCGGCGCAGTGCCCGCGTCGAACGAAATTTCCATGGGCACGTCGCGCGAGCCCAAGCCCCGGAACCGTACAAACGTTGGCTCCTTGCCCTTAAGCTGATCGGCGCCGATCAACTCCTGATTTTCGAGACGGATCGACTGAATGCCCGAATGGGGCGCGATGCCGGCGCCGACCTGAAAGCCGGCGCGGCCGCTGCGCAGCACCCCTCGAGCCACCATCGTCCTGCCTTGCGTCGTGAGCTCTCTCACGGTGAAGCTCGGCGCAGGCAGGTGCTGTTCGGTCGCAGGCTTGAATCGCCCTCGCCCTTTCACAAGTCCGAACTGTTGGTAATCCTCATCCAGTTGCGGAAAGCCCTGCGCCTTTAGAAATCGTTCGTCCGGCGCGCCGACAAAGCTGACCAGCCAACGCGGCTTCGCCGCGTGGTCGTCGTAGTAGATGATGCTGAGACCGCGCGGATGGTTCGCCGCATAGGCGGGCGTCTGGCTCGCGATCGCCGCCGCACCGGCAACGACCAGCGCGCAAAGAGTGCAAAGAGAGGACAAGGCCCACGCGGCACGCGATCGTTTTCCAAGGCTTGCGGCGAAGACGGGCACCAGCGCCAGCGAGAAAGGGATCAGCACGAGAATCTTGAACTGACTCAAGTCGAAGCCGAGCACGAGCTCGAGCCCGAGCAAAAAAACGAGGAAAGAGAATGCCGCGAGCGCGAATCCGACCCACCCGGTCACGCGCAGCGACCGCACGGGTCCTTTCCGGATAAGGGTCTCGATCCACCCGGCAATGGCGACGCCGAATGCCGGCCAAAGGAGCGGATACGCCGCGCCACCGATGGTGACCGCGACGCCGACGGTGAGCATCGCAAGCACGACCCAATTCACCAACAGGAGTGCGCGCGAATCGATGCGGTCACCGACGATCACTGCGACGATCAACGGCACGAGCATTCCGGCGGTCGCGAGCGCGACACGGCCGGGCCATGGCTGCGGATGATCGAGCGGATGCACCCCCGGCCAGATGCCCAACGGGTAAGACAGTAACCACCCAAAAGCGAACAGTAGCGCGGGCACGGCGATAAAGCCCAGAACGGCCCAAATCGTCGCACGCAACGTAAAGGCGTCGCG
>DASZZK010000036.1:0-7447 GCA_035544975.1 Casimicrobiaceae bacterium
TACCGCGCTCGGTTCGACGGTCAATCTTGCCGAAAGGCTGGAAAAAGTGTGCAGCACGTTTGGCTGCTGCATCGTGGTCAACTCAACCACCATGGCTGCGCTCAAGGACGAGTATCTTTTCTGCGAGCTCGATGCGGTCACGCTGAAGGGCAAGCGGGCCCCGGTGCCAGTGTACGAAGCGATCGCCCCGATCCGGACGGCGACGCCCGAACAGCGCGCGTACGTTTCCCGGTACAGCGCCGCACTGCAATGCTATCGGCGCGGCGAGTTGGACGAGGCAGTGTCGATATGGACGGCGCTCGACGTTGCGATCGGTCGGCGCAAGGGCACTTCCGCTCCCGCAGTCATGGCGCAACGCGCAAGAGCCAACGAGGCTGCATCCGCGCCTTTTCCCGGCCCGTAGACGGCCCCACCCAGCTATCCCGCGCCACTGGGAGATCAGATCTTCGGCGGCGAGAAAATGAAATCCCCGGATTCGCCGCCGGCAAAGCGGATCGGCGCGTATTCCGGACGCTGGTCGAAGTTCAGCCTGCGGGCGATATTGAGGACACGTGCGGAGAGCACGTCGGAAAGCTGCCTGCCGAGGAGAAAATCCTGGTTCTCGGAGAGGATGTCGATGAAATTCTGGGCGAAGATCGAGTGCTTTCCGCCGCCTCCGTCCATTACCGGGCTCACGCCACCGCTTGTAAGCACCGTCCGCGAAGGCGACTTCGCAAGCTCCTTCAGCTGGGTCTGCCTTTCCTCTTCCGACAAGCCCGGCTGCAGCTGGCCCATCGACGAGCGTGTCATCGCTCCGGAGTAGCAGGAATCGGCGACGACCAGGATATGTTTCGCCGACATCGTGTTCCAGGTTTCGGTGAGCGTGGAGTTTGCGATCCAGTTGGCGCTGCTGGTGGGGTCCGCATCGACGGGCAGCCAGTTCGCCAGCGAGTTCACGCGATCGATCTGGCCGTGGCCGGCGTAATAGACGAGAAGGTTGTCCTTTTCGGTGACGACCGCCCGCAGTTTGTTCAACTCTTCCATGATCTGCCAGCGGGTGGCATTGAGCAGCAGCGTGACGGTAAAGCCGTAACGGTCCTTCAGTAGCGCCGCGATATCCGACGCGTCCGCCTCCGGCGTATTCAGGCGCGCCAGCTTCTCATATTTCTGGTTCCCGATCACGAGTGCGTAATACTTGCCCAGCCCGAGACTTTGTCCGGAAATCCTTGGCGGCGCCGCCGCGACCGGCTTGACGATCGCCGCGTCCGGCTCCATGAAGAATTCGAGCGCCGCGCGCTTGCCCTGGCGATCGACGGCAACCATGGTCACGCGTGTCTTGCCGGCGCCCAGATCGACGCTCGTCTTGAAGTAGCCCTCGCCGTCGATGTCTTGAAGGACGTCGTTGGCGGTGAAAGACAGCAGCCCCGCGGCTGCGGTGACACGTCCCACAACCGGCCGTGTGCCCACGCCGGAGCGAACCTTGATGGTCGCGGCATCGCGCGTCAGAACGACCGGAGGCTCGATGATTTGAATCGAAGGAGGCGCCATTGCGACGAGCTGCCTCGGCGGCTGCTTCGGTGCTTCCGGCCTGAGCTCGAGCTTGGTGACTTTTTCCTTGTAGCTGGTGACGTCGGTCTCGAGCCGGGCGATCTCCTGCTTCTGCCGCGCAAATTCGGTCTTGCTTTTGTCGAGCTCCGCTTCGAGCGCCTTGATGCGCGCCGGATCTGCCGGGGCGGCGGCACTTTTTTGGCGCGCGATCTCCGACTGCATGGCATCCAGCTTGCGCTGGGCCTCCGCCGCCGCGTTTTTCTTCTCCTCGATGTCACGCTGGCTCTGGGCGAGCTGGCGCCGCGCCTGCTCCAGGTCTTGCCGCAGCGATGCGCTTTCGCCCTCCAGGCGCGCCAGTCGGGCTTTGAAGCCCTCGTTCGCCTGTTCGGTCTGCGCGACCTGCGCCCGGCGTTTTTCCAGCTCGGCTTCGCGTTCCTTGAGCAGCGATTCGAGCCTTCGGGTTTCCTCGGTGTTGCCTGCCGCCGCTGCCTGCAGTTTCTGTTTCGTCAGCCGTTCGATCTCCTGGCTCGATTTGAGGCGCTCTTCGTCGAGCGAGCGGCGCGCCTTTTCGAGCTCCTGCCGCGTGCGCTCGAGCTCCTTGCGCAGCGAGTCGAGCTCCTCCCTGGATGCTGCCGCGGGCGCACCGTCGAGATTGATGCTCCCTTCGAGGCCGGCGGCCTTGCGATAGAGCTTCAGCGCGTTCGCCTGATCCTTGGCTACGCCGAGCCCCTGTTCGTAAAGGAAGCCGAGATTGATCAGCGCCCGCGGATAGCCCTGATCCGCTGCTTTCTGGTACCAGAGTGCGGCGCTTGCGTAGTCGGGCGCGGTGCCCAGGCCCTTTTCGTAGATTTCTCCGACGTTGGTCTGCGCGACCTTATCCCCGCCCTGCGCGGTCGGCAGCCACACTTTCAGCGCGGTCGAGTAGTTCGACCGATCGTAGGCAACGTATTCGCCGCCACGAATGCCGCAGTCGGAGCCGGTGGTCTTGATGGCACGTCGCGGCGCCATATAGGTGATGCCCGTGCCAAGCTGACGCACTTGTCCGGGCAACAGGCAATCGACGATCAGCAGCCTGTCGGCGTTCTGGCGATCGTCGACCATGGCCACCATTGGGTTCGGTGCACCGAGGCCTGCCGACTGGCACGCGAGGTTGAGGATGATGACAGCTGCGCCCGGCAGCCACCGCCGGCCGCATTGCCCAATGGACCGTGACCCAGTGGACCGTGACCAAATGTATCGTGAATGCATCATTTTATGACTGTAAGCTCAGGTCAGCCCGTGACACAAGCCCGAGTTCCTAAACGCCCCTCCATGTCCAGTACAGTGGTGCAATGTCCAGGCGAAGTGCGAATTCCGCCACACCCGGTCCTAGCGTTCGCGTAACGCACCGGCATTTGGTTGACACGGGCAGATTTTGTCTGCAAATTCTATTGCAAGAGGGATACGACGGTCCTTAAAAAAGGGCCGGGTTGCACCCGCCGTCTTGGATTGCGGCCTTGCCGTGTCCTGGCCAACGCTCAAAGGCGGTAAGGCATTGATTCCTGACAAATCACTATCGCGCGCATCACTCGAACGGCGTGCGTCTGCTAGCCGCGCAACTCGAAAGGGGAGTCCATTGAAGAAACTGTCGCCGTACCAGCTGCTGGGCGATATTGCGAAAATGGCCGGGGGCTTAGTCTTGTGTGCCGGCTATGCGGGGCTCGCTGCGAGCCAGGGCCTGCCCAGTGTACCCGGAATCACCGATCTTCAAAAACCCGTTGCCAGCACGGTTCAGACCGTTTGCATTGCGCTTAACGGCCTCGGCGGGAACCCGCCTATCGCGACTCCCAATCCGAACGGCACTCCTGCCCAGCGCCTCTCGAATTCATGCACGCTGATGGTTTCGACCGCGTTTTTCAACCAGGGCACGCCCCCCGGATTCGATCCCAACGGCGCTTTCAATCTGCGGATCACCGACGAGCAGTTAAAGCGTGGCATCCAGGCCATAGCGCCGGTGCAGATGAACGCTCAAAAGCAGATCAGCGTGGAATCATCGAAAATGAGCCTGGTCGGTTCCAGGCTCCTGGATCTGCGCAGCGGCGCGCGAGGTCTGGTCGTCGGCTTGAACGGACAGGAAGCGTCGCAAGCCGCCGATGCTCAACGCTCCTCGAGCGCCCTCGAGGGCGCCAGGGGCGGCGCCGCCGGCCCCGATGACGCGATGAGCGGCCGCTGGGGCGGCTTCGTTAATCTCGGCTACGCATTTGGCGACGTCGACCAAACCCCTTTGCAGGACGCCTACAAGTACCACAGCTTCAGCGTACTCGCCGGCGCGGATTACCGTGTCAGCGACACGTTGGTGGTCGGCGGGGCGTTCAGCTACAGCGACACGCATTCCGACTACGAACAATTCCTCGGCAACGTCAAGGCGAGGACGACCGGCGTCGCCGGTTATGCAACGTACTACGTCGATACCTGGTACATCGACGGGTTCCTCGCGTACGGCTCCATCGACTACGATTCGACGCGCAACATTTTGATTCCGTCGAATAATCCATCGGCGAGGGCGATCAACACCTCGGCGACGTCCAACCCGAACGGCGACCAGTGGTCTGCGTCCATCGGTGTAGGGCGCAGCTTCGACATGGCGCCGATCACAGTTACGCCAACCGCCCGGCTCGGGTACATCTGGGTGAAGAACAAGGCCTTCACGGAAAATGAGACCATCAACGGCCTCGGACTCTCGGTCGACTCGCGAACCATCAAGTCCTTGCAGACCGCGATCGGCGGCAAGCTGTCGACGGTCGTCAACAGCTCGGTCGGCGTATTCGGACCCTATGTCACCGCGCAATGGATGCATGAATTCAAGAATGACACTTCGTCGATCGTCTCGAAATACGTCGCCGACCCCACCAACAACTTCTTCGCCATTCCAACGGCGACGCCGACACGGGATTACGCGGTGCTTGCGGTCGGGACCAGTGTGACGCTGCCGAACAATCTGGCGGGATTCGCGCAGTTCAGTGGCGCCATCGGGCTGAAGAACGAGAGCAACTACGGGATCGTGCTCGGCGTTCGCAAGCAATTCTAACGATGCAGGAGCAGCGCTAGGCGAGGCAGATCAACGCGCGGTCCCTGATCTCGTGTGATCCTGCTTGTCCGCGCGGCTTCTCTTCTCGGCGTTCGATCATTCCTGGCGATCGCGACCTCCGATTGCCTCGAAGCTGGATTGTGTTGGTCGCGGCGCTGCTGGCCGCCTGCGCCACCCCAGCGGAACGCTTCGATCGTCGCGCGAACGTGTTGGGATTCGCATCGATCGACTTGCAGGGGGCGGGGTTTCGTCATGTGGCGTACGCGGCCGGGCCGCTCGATCGCGCCGACTCACTTCACGTCTACGTCGAACATGACGGCACGCCCTGGCTCGATCTCACGCGCCCCGCGGCCGATCCGACACCGCGCACACCCTTTGCCCTCGAGCTGATGGCGCAGGATGCCGGCCCGCGCCTCTTTCTGGGCCGGCCGTGCTACTTCGCGCTAAAACAAGCGCCCGACTCCGTCTGCGCGCCACTCCTTTGGACGCACCAGCGTTACTCGCCCGAAGTCGTTGCCAGCATGGTCGCCGCGCTGCGGCGTTTCCTGGCGCTTCATCCTTTTCGCCGCGTGGTGTTGATCGGCTATAGCGGAGGCGGAACCCTGGCCTGGCTGATGGCCGCGCAGGTCCCGGAGACGGCGGCAATCGTAACGGTGGCCGCAAACCTCGACACCGACGGCTGGACGCGCATCCACGGCTACAGCCCGCTCGCCGGCTCGCTCAATCCGGCGCTGATGCCACCGCTTGCGCCAACGATCGCCCAGGTTCACTACGTCGGCAGCCGCGATCGCAACGTGCCGCCTTCGGTCGTGCAGTCCTTCGCGCTTCGGCATCCCGGGGCTCGAGTCATCGAGCTTGCCGATTTCGATCACGAGTGCTGCTGGATAGAGCGATGGCCAAAACTTCTCGAAGAAGTGCACGCGAACGTTGCGCCGGGCTCCTTGGCCAGAGTCGCCGCAAGCGCATCGCCGACGACCTCGCCGATGAGGACGATCGCGGGACTCGACAAATCCTGCAGCTTGCGTTCGATTGCAAGCCGCGCCAGCACCGTGACGACCGAGCGCTCGCAAGGCAGCGATACGCTTTGCACGATCGCCGCCGGTGTCGCCGGGTCGAGGCCACCTGAAAGCAGCGCGGCGCACACCTCGTCGAGGCTCGAAACGCCCATGTAGATGACGAGTGTCAAGCCGCTTCGGGCAGCTTGTGCGAGCGCGCGCCAGTCCGGTCCCGTGTCGCCGCCGGCCGCGGGGTGACCCGTGACGAAGATCACGCCGTGACAAGCACCGCGCCGGGTCAGCGAAACACCGATTGCCGCCGGCGCCGCGATGCCGGCGCTGATGCCGTTGACCGCTGCCACGCAGATGCCAGCCGCGCGCAGCGCGTCTGCCTCCTCGCCGCCCCTGCCGAATACAAACGGATCGCCGCCTTTCAGGCGCACGACCGTGTTGCCCGCCAGCGCTTCCGCGATCATTCGCCGCTCGATGAACGCCTGTGGCGTTGATCGGCATCCACCGCGCTTGCCGACGGCGACGATACGTGCAGTCGATCGCGCGTGGCGCAGGCATGCCGGATGAACAAGGTCGTCATGAAACACGACGTCGGCCTCTTCAAGTGCGCGCACGGCCTTGAGCGTCAGGAGCTCCGGGTCGCCCGGTCCCGCGCCGACGAGCCAAACCTTTCCGCGCATCGACGTCTCAAGGGACCTCGGTCTCACGCGGCCAGCCTCTCACGCTTGCGCTCGGAGACCATGCGCCGGATCTCTGGCAGACACGACCCGCATTCCGTTCCGCACTTCAATGCGGCCTGCAGTGCGTCGAGAGCGGGCCTGTCGAGGCCGTGTTCGACGTCCGGTAGCGCCGCGACGAATTCGCCGATTTCGGATTGCGAAACGTTCCAGCAGTTGCAAACGATTCTGCCGCGTGTCGCGAATCCCGCGGGAGGCGCGACCGTCGGCGCAAGCAGCAAACGCCCGAGCGCGGCAACCGGCTCCTTGCGGACCAGCCAGTCCTTGAGCCATGCCGCAGCCTGCGTGTCGCCGGCCAGGCGCACCGCGGTCACCTTTCCTTGGTCGATGCGGATCCTGCGGCTGGTGCCTCGGCGCGCATCGTCGTAGCGCAACACCGGCTCGCCGTCAAGACCGAAGAGCGCGTCGAGCCCTGCGAGGAGTTGCGGCGCAAGCGGTAGTTCCGACGCGGCGTGGAACAGAACGCCCGCGGGCTCGCGGCCGATCAGCGTGCAAGTTGCGAACGGGAAGGCCGACAGGCGCTCACGCAATCGTTCCAGAAGCGGCAGCGCTTTGCCGTCAGGCGCGAAACCGAAAGCGACGAGTTGCCAAGCAAGCCCCGCGCGCTCGATACGCACCGCAGCATGTTTTAGCTCGGGTTGCTTCGAATCCGGATCGAATGCACCGTTGGTGACCGCATTGACACCGGACCCCCGGTTGCCGCCGCTGCTCCCTGAAAGGAAGTTGCTGCCCCAGTGCATGGGTATGAAGGCATGTCCGGAACGCATGCAATCGCTCGCCTCGACCGGGAGTATCACGCTGCCGCGGCGTGACTGCACGCGGACGAGCTCGCCGTCGACAAGGCCGCGACGAGCCAGATCGTTCGGATTGAGCGCGACGCGCGGCGACTCGGTGTGATTGAAAAGCTGCGCCACGGTGCCCGTTCGGCTCATGGCATGCCACTGGTCGCGCAAGCGCCCGGTATTGAGCCGAAACGGAAACCGTGCGTCGACGGCTTCGGCGACCGGCTTGTACGTGGTATTGGCGAAGCGCGCGCGCCCGCTCGCGGTTGCAAAGACGCCGTTGGTGTACAGGCGCTTCTGCCCGCTTGCCGCTCCTTCGGGGAAAGG
>DASZZK010000037.1:0-6993 GCA_035544975.1 Casimicrobiaceae bacterium
GGTCTGTCCCGCGTGCGGCAAGGAAAGCCTGACCAAACTGATGTCCGCGGTCGGATTCCATTTGAAAGGAAGCGGCTGGTACGCGACCGATTTCAAGCATTCAGGCACCAAGCCCGCTGAAAAAGAAAAGGCGAAACCTGACGCCGCGAACGAAGGCGCAAGCGGCGCCGAGAAGGCTGAAAGCGCGCCCGCCACAGCTTCCTCGGGCGACCAGAAGAGCGAGACCAAAACGACTGCCAAGCTGGCAGGCAGCGAGAGCACAACGACGAGCAGCGAGACGAAATCGTCGGCTGCTACGACCCCCGCCAAGCCAGCGGCGACCGGGTCCTGACCCTACGCCTTTCGTACCCAGCGAACGTGAAGCGCTATCTCATTGCCGGGCTATTGGTCTGGGTCCCGCTCGGCATCACCATCTGGGTGCTGCACTTTCTAGTGAGCACGCTCGATCAGACGCTGCTCCTGGTCCCTGAAAGTGCGCGCCCGGAAGCGTTGTTCGGATTTCACATCCCGGGACTTGGCGTCGTCTTAAGTTTCGCCATTCTCCTGCTCACCGGCGCGCTCGCCGCGAACTTTTTCGGCGCTCGTCTGATCCTGATTTCGGAATCCGTGCTCGGCCGCATCCCGGTCGTAAAGTCGATTTATTCGAGCGTCAAGCAGGTGAGCGACACCTTGCTCTCTGACAGCGGCAACGCGTTCCGCAAGGAATTGCTGGTCGAGTACCCCTATCCCGGATGCTGGACCATCGCCTTTCAGACCGGCACGCCGGCGATCGCGGTTGCGGGCCACCTTGTCGACGAGCACATCAGCGTTTACGTTCCCACCACGCCGAACCCCACCTCGGGGTTTTTCCTGATGCTGCCGCGCTCACGCGTGCACGATCTCGACATGACGGTCGACGAAGCGTTGAAATACATCATCTCGATGGGCGTGGTCGTGCCCAGGCCGCGTCTCCCGCCCGTCGGCCATGAAATACCGGCCGCCGCCTCCGCGCTCAATCACCGAAACTGACCGCGAGCGGTCGCGTCGCTGGCGCCGTTCGCGCTGAAAGCCAGCGACCGCGCTTTCGGTGCGCCCAAGAATCCATCGAACCCGCCGTCGGAGAAGAACGTGAAACGCACTGACTATTGTGGCCGCATCGACCGCAGCCGACTCGGCCAGATCATCACGGTCTGCGGCTGGGTCCATCGTCGCCGTGATCATGGCGGCGTCATTTTCATCGACCTGCGCGACCGTGAAGGACTTTTGCAAATCGTCTGCGACCCCGATCGCGACGTTACTTTCGCGGCCGCTGAAAAATTGCGCAACGAGTTCGTCATCGCCGTGACCGGCCTCGTTCGGCCGCGTCGGGAAGGAACCATCAACACCAACCTGATCACCGGCGAAATCGAAGTGCTGGCGCATGAAATCGAAATCCTGAACGCCTCGTTGACGCCGCCCTTCCTGATCGATGACGAGAACATTTCGGAAACCGTGAGGCTCGAGCACCGGGTGCTGGACCTGCGCCGACCGTCGATGCAGAAGAATCTGATGCTGCGTCACAAGGCGTCGATGAGCGCGCACCGCTATCTCGACGCACAGGGATTCGTCGATATCGAGACGCCGATTCTGTACAAGTCCACGCCCGAGGGAGCGCGCGAATTTCTGGTGCCCTCCCGTATTCACCCCGGCCAGTTCTATGCGCTTCCGCAATCGCCGCAGTTGTTCAAGCAACTGCTGATGATGGCGGGATTCGACCGCTACTACCAGATCGTCAAGTGCTTTCGCGACGAGGATCTGCGCGCCGACCGTCAGCCCGAGTTCACCCAGATCGACGTCGAAATGTCGTTTCTAGACGAGCTCGATATCCGCGAGCTGATGGAGGGTCTGGTGCGAACGATGTTTCAGGAGACGCTCGGCGTCGAGCTGGAGAAGCCGTTCCCGATCATGACTTACGCCGACGCGATGCGCGACTACGGCTCGGACAAGCCCGATCTGCGCATCCCGCTCAAGCTGACCGAGCTCACCGATCTGATGCGCAGCTCGGAGTTCAAGGTGTTCCGCTCAGCGGCGGATCTTCCCGATGGCCGCGTCGCGGCGCTCAATGTCCCGGGCGGTGGCACGCTGACCCGCAAGGAAATCGACGAGTACACGACGTTTGTCGCGATCTACGGCGCGAAGGGCCTGGCCTACGTCAAAGTGAACGACGCCTCGAAACCCAATGAGCAAGGGCTGCAATCGCCGATCGTGAAGTTTCTTTCGGCCGACGTGCTGGCGCAGCTCGTCGCCAGGACGGGCGCGAAAAGCGGAGACCTGATTTTTTTCGCCGCCGACCGCGCCAAGATCGTCGACGACGGGCTCGGCGCGCTGCGCGCCAAGATAGGCCACGAGCGCGGCTTCGTGCAGGCCGGCTGGAGGCCGCTTTGGGTCATCGACTTCCCGATGTTCGAATACGACGAGCAAAAAAAGACCTGGGGGGCACGCCATCATCCGTTCACCGCGCCCAAACACGGCCACGTGCAGCTGTTCAACACTGATCCAGGCCGTGCGCTTGCCAAAGCCTACGACGTGGTGCTCAATGGATGGGAAATCGGCGGCGGATCGGTGCGCATCCACGAGCCCGAGGTACAAGCTGCGGTATTCAAGTCGCTCGGAATCGGCGAGGACGATCAACAGAAAAAGTTCGGCTTCCTGCTCGATTCACTGCAGTACGGCGCGCCACCGCATGGCGGCATCGCGTTCGGCCTCGATCGCATGGTGGCGATGATGGCCGGCGTCGATCAGATCCGCGACGTCATTGCCTTTCCCAAGACGCAGCGTGGGCAGGACCTGTTGATCGGCACTCCATCAGCGGTTGCCGAGCAGCAATTGCGCGAATTGCATATCCGGGTTCGCCCCTCCGATTAGGTCAAGTTGGGGTAGACTTTACGCATGAGTGTCCGTCGATATCTCGCGGCCATCGCACTGGCGGCGTCGACACTGATCGGCATCGGCGAGGCGGAAGTGCGGCGAGAGCCGGTAGCGGCCTTGCCGGCGATCGCCGCGGTCGATCTGCCGAGGGAAGCGCGAATCACGCTGGCCCGAATCCGTGACAATGGCCCGTTTCGCTACGAGCGCGACGGCGTGCCATTCGGCAATCGCGAAGGTCTGTTGCCGCCGAGGCCACGCGGTTATTATCACGAATACACGGTCGAGACTCCGGGCTCGAGAAGCCGTGGAGCGCGGCGTATCGTTTGCGGTGGCAAGACGGCGAACCTTGCCGAGTGCTATTACTCCGACGACCACTATCAATCGTTCAAGAGCATTCGCCCATGAAGCTGCCCGAACTTGCTGTTTGCAACGACGCCGGAGTGCACGACTGGGCTGGCGAGCTCGACACGGTCAAGACCGCGGCCGGTGCGGCCAAACTGGGCTTTCATTCGGTCGACGCCGGTCACGCCGACAGCAAGAGCGCGCTTCTGGCGGCGCTGGCCAAGGGCCTCAAGCTGCCGGAACATTTCGGCAACAACTGGGACGCGCTCGCCGATTGTCTCGAGGATGGCGACTGGCTCGGCAGTCACGGCATGGTGATCGTCATCCGGTATGCGGCAAGCTACCGCAAGGCGCACCCCGCCGATTGGGAAACGCTGAGCGACATCCTGAGTGAAGCGGCGGAATACTGGCGCGAACGGCATAAACCCTTCTGGGTGTTTGTTCATTAGGCGTCAGAGCGTCCGGCGCGCGAATGGCGCGCTGGCTGCGCGGCATCAGGCAAGATTCCCTTGAACCGAAAGATTCCGGTATCGACGCTGGTGCTGGTGCACACGCCTGATCTCTACGTGCTGTTGCTGGAGCGGGCGGATTTTCCGGGCTTCTGGCAGTCGGTCACCGGCAGCCAGGAGAACGGCGAGCGGCTGGTCCAGACCGCGACGCGGGAACTGAAGGAGGAAACCGGCATCGAGGCGGCGAACTATGGCGGCGTCGTGGACTGGCAACTCTTGAATGTTTACGAGATCTTTCCACGCTGGCGCCATCGCTATCCCGAGGGTACGACACACAACACCGAGCATGTGTTCGAGCTCGAGGTCCCTCAGCCCATTCCGATTCGTTTGAATCCGCGCGAACATCTGTCGCACCTCTGGCTGCCGTGGCAGGAAGCGGCGCCGAAGTGCTTTTCGTGGTCGAATCGCGCGGCGATCGAGGCTTTGCCCGCACGATCGCCCTATCCCTCCAGCGGCAGGAGCATTCGATGACGTCCGTCCACGCCTTCTTCTGGTCACCGGATCGGGTCGGCTACTCGCGTTCCTGCATTCGCAGCTGCCGGGCGGCTTCCTCGAGACGCGCGGCGTCGATTTCGCGCATGATGCCGTCCAAGTCGACTTTGGTTTCGACGTGCTCGAAGCGTCCGCTGAGCTCGACGTCCGGGTGCAGCGCGCCCGCCTCGTAGAGCGCCCATATCTCCTTGCCGTAAGCGGTGGCGATCAGCTCAGGCGCGAATCGCCCGAAGAACCGTCGCAGGTTGTCCACGTCGCGAAGCAGCATTCGCGGCGCGTGATTGTTGCCGGCAGCGTCCACCGCCTGGGGCAGGTCGATGATCACGGGCCCGTCGGCACCCAGGAGGATGTTGAATTCGCTAAGGTCGCCGTGGATGACGCCAGCGCTCAGCATGCGTACGACTTCGCGGATGAGACGGCGGTGCAGGTCGATGGCGATCTCTCGCGTCAGCTCGACGTCGTTCAGACGCGGCGCCGCGTTGCCCTCGTCGTCGGTGACGAGCTCCATCAACAACACCCCGGCGTGGAAATTGTAGGGCCGGGGCACGCGCACGCCGGCCGCCGCAAGACGAAAGAGCGCGCCCACTTCCGCGCTTTGCCACGCCTTCTCCTGCGCCTCGCGCCCGAAGCGCGTGCCCTTCGCAATGGCGCGCGCCTGGCGGCTGTTCTTGGTCTTGCGGTTCTCGGTGTAGTCGACGGCCTGGCGGAAGCTGCGCTTGTCGGCTTCCTTGTAGACCTTGGCGCAGCGCGACTCCGCGCCGCATCGCACCACGAAGACCATCGCTTCCTTGCCGCTCATGAGCTGGCGCACGACCGAGTCGATCACGCCATCGTCGACGAGCGGCTGCAGCCGCTTCGGGATTTTCATGCGCCCGAATATACCTCACGGGCATCTTTAGCATCCGCGCCTCAGCCGCACCCACCGCGCATCGTTGAGATGCGGTTAGTTCCCGCTACCAGGGCCGGTCATCCGCTCCGGCCGCACCCATTCGTCGAACTGCTGCTCGGTAACGTGGCCCAGCGCCAGCGCGGCGGCCTTGAGCGTGATGCCTTCGCGATGTGCGTGCTTGGCGATCGCGGCGGCCTTGTCGTAACCGATATGCGGATTCAACGCCGTCACCAGCATCAGCGAGCGTTCGAGGAGCTCGCCGATGCGTGCGTGGTTCGGTTCGATGCCCCGCGCACAATGCTCTTCGAAGCTCTTGATCCCGTCGGCAAGCAAACGGATGCTCTGCAGCACGTTGTGGATGATCAGCGGCCGATAGACGTTGAGCTCGAAATTGCCCGATGCGCCGCCGATCGCCACTGCAGTGTCGTTCCCCATCACCTGCGCGCAAAGCATGGTCATCGCTTCGCATTGCGTGGGGTTCACCTTGCCGGGCATGATCGAGCTGCCCGGCTCGTTTTCCGGAATGGTGATCTCACCTAAGCCCGAGCGCGGCCCGCTTGCCATCCAGCGCACATCGTTGGCGATCTTGGTCAGCGATGCGGCCAGCGCCTTCAGCGCCCCATGCAGATTGACCAGCGCGTCCGCCGCGGCCATCGCTTCGAATTTATTGGGCGCGGTGACGAACGCGAGGCCGGTGTAGCTCGCGATTGTCCCGGCGACACGCTGGCCGAATTGCGGATGGGTATTGAGCCCGGTGCCGACGGCCGTGCCGCCAATCGCGAGCTCGAGCACGTGCGGCAGTGCCGCCGCGATGTGTGATCGCGCATGCACGAGCTGCGCCGAGTAACCGGAGAACTCCTGGCCAAGCGTCAGCGGTGTTGCGTCCTGCAAATGCGTACGGCCGATCTTGACGATGTCGACGAACTCGGCCGCTTTACCTGCCAGCGTGACCTGCAACGCATCAAGCGCAGGCAGGAGATCGCGGCTGACCGTTTCCGCAGCCGCCACATTCATCGCTGTCGGAAAAACGTCGTTCGACGACTGGCCGCGATTGACATCATCGTTGGGATGCACCCGGCGGCCTTCGCCGCGCGGGCCGCCGAGAATCTCCGAGGCGCGGTTGGCGAGCACTTCGTTGACGTTCATGTTGGTTTGCGTACCGGAGCCGGTCTGCCAGACCGCGAGCGGAAACTCTCCGTCGTGCCGTCCGGCGAGCGCTTCGTCGGCCGCGGCAATGATGGCTTCAGCCGTTTTCGCCGGCAGGATGCCGAGCTCCAGATTCACCTGCGCCGATGCGCGCTTGACGATCAGCAGCGCGCGGATCAGCGCAGGGGGCATCTTCTCCGTCGAAATGCGGAAATACTGCAGCGAGCGCTGCGTCTGCGCACCCCACAAATGCTCTTCCGGGACTTCGATCGGCCCGAAGCTGTCGCGCTCGGTGCGAGTGGATCGTACCGTCATGACCGGTCTCCGCAATCTGCAGCGAGGGCAGGGCTCGCCATCTGTCCAATCATTCTACCGCCTCGGCAGGACCGACACTTTCGCGCTCGGCACACGCGCCGCTCGTAAGCCCACACACATGAAAAAGGGGCGCTCGCAGGCGCCCCCCTTCATTCGATACACAGATGCAATCACGCCGCGGGCGTTTGCTCCGAAGGCGCCGCCGCGGGCGCGGCGGGTGGCGGAATAGCAGATCCCGCCGCGTCTTCGGCGGCAGCCTTCATCGACAGGCGTAGCCGGCCCTTGTCATCGGCCTCGAGCACCTTGACCTTGACCACCTGCCCTTCCTTGACGTAGTCGGACACCTGGTTGACGCGCTCCTTGGCGATCTGCGAGATGTGCAGCAGCCCGTCCTTGCCCGGGAGCACCTGCACG
>DASZZK010000038.1:0-5426 GCA_035544975.1 Casimicrobiaceae bacterium
GCAGCGTCGAGCTGAATTCGGCGAGCCGCATTCCGCCGCGCATACGCCCGAAGCCGCCCAGGAGCCGCGTCACCTGCGCGTTGTGGCCGCGGACGACGCCGTTCAGGTCGACGACCAGCACACCGTCCTGCATGTCCTGGATGATGAGACGGTTGACCTGCTCGAGATTGGCGACGTCGATGCCGCGCTGCGCCGCCAGGTCCTCGCTGGCCTTGGTGTAGCGGCCAAGGGCGAGTGCGACGCCGACGGTCGCAAAATAGCCAAATCCGACGAGCCCCGTCTGCAGGATCTGCGTCGGCGATATCAGCCCGTCGATCAAGCGCCAGCTGTCGAGCGCAATCAGCACCGAGCTGGCCAGCGCGGCGTGGAAAAGTGCGATCTGTGAGCGCATCAACCAGCCGCTGGCGGCGAGCTGTGGAAAGAGCAGGATCGATAGTGGACCGCCGGCGCTGCCCCCGGCGTACATCAGCAACGCGATAAAGGCGACGTCTCCCGTCAAGAGCGACAGCAACAAGGCGGGCAGCGGCAGGCCCACCGTGTCGCGCTGCACCCACCAGAAGGTCAGGACGCCATACGTGAAGTACAGGCCGGCGGCGGTAACGAACGCGTTGGGCGCCCCGATGCCGACCGCGCGAAGGTCAAGGAACAGGGCGGTGCCGAGAAGCAGCACGCCGCAGACCGCGCGATACAAGCCAACGATCCAGAGAATCCGCCTGCCGGATTCGGTGATCGTCGTCGGCAGCGGTGGCGGCTCGAATGGCGGAATCGCCGGGTGCGGCTGCATATCGACGCTCATCGTTTAGCGCATTCGCTGTCGGCGCAAGTGTAGCTGCCAGCGACCAGGCTCGCTTCGCTGCGGGGCAGGAATACGCCGCAGCGCGCGCAGCGAACCATGGCCTGCGCTTCCGTCGCGGGAGCAGATGTCGCGGCACGGTTTCTTGAGCGCGTCTTGCGTACATTGATCATCCGAAGTGCAAACAGCACCAGGAAGATCAATACCAGCCAGGCCACGACCTTCAACATCACAGCACCATCTCTTTGGTAGTCATAAGCTCGCTGCTCACAGACCACCTCCTTGAGCGGCACAGGCTAATGAAGCGTCGCATGTCGGTGGTTCGTACTGATTCGCGGTCGCTCGCACCCCATTCGCTTCGCGAACGGGACCTGGCTCGCTGCTCACAGCGCCACCTGGCACGCTGCTCACAGTACTTTCCCCGGATTGAGGATTCCGTGCGGGTCGAGTGCGTGCTTCAGACGGCGCATCAGCTCCAGCTCGATCGGCGCCTTGTAACGCTCCATCTCGGCGCGCTTCATCTGGCCAACACCGTGCTCGGCACTGAAACTGCCGCCGAACTCGGCGACCAGATCGTAGACGATACGGTTGGCGCGCGAAGTCTGTTCGACAATTGTCGAGCTCGACGCGCCGACCGGCAGCGACAAGTTGTAGTGCAGGTTCCCGTCGCCAAGATGGCCGAAGACGACATAGCGCACGCCGGGCAACGCGGTGTCGAGGGCTTCCTTGGCACGCGTCAGGAATGCCGCCATTTGCGATACCGGAACGCTGATGTCGTGCTTGATATTCGGACCCTCGCGCTTTTGCGCTTCGGGAATATGCTCGCGCAGCTTCCAGAGATCGTTTGCCTGCGCTTCGGATTGCGCGATCACGGCGTCGCGCGCGAGCTCGTCGCTCAGACTATCGGCGAGCGCTGCTTCGACCTGTGCCAGCAGGGGCGAATTCGCCGAAGCGTCGTCCGCCTGCAACAGCACGTACCAATCGTGTCCGGGGAGCGGGTCGGTCAGCGCCGGAAATTGCGCTCGTGTCAGGGCCACGCATTCGGCGGAGACGAGCTCGAAGCCGGTGAGGCGATCGCCCAGCGCCTGGCGCACCGCGCGGAGCAACCGGACTGCCGCCGCCACGTCATCGACCGCGACCCACGCGGAGGCCGACGTTTGCGGCCGCGGAAAAAGCTTGAGCACCGCGGCAGTAATGATGCCGAGCGTGCCTTCGCTGCCGAGGAAGAGCTGCTTCAAATCGTAGCCGGTATTGTCCTTGCGAAGTCCGCGCAGGCCGTCCCACACCCGACCATCGGCCAGCACGATCTCCAGGCCGAGCACGAGCTCGCGAGCGTTGCCGTAGCGCAATACCGCCGTTCCGCCAGCATTGGTCGAAAGATTGCCGCCGATCACGCAGCTACCTTCCGCCGCCAGTGAAAGTGGAAACAAAAGTCCGGCTTCGGCCGCCGCTTGTTGCACGGCCGCGAGCGGCACGCCAGCCTCGACGGTCATGGTGGCGTTTTCGGTGTCGATCTCGCGTACGCGGTTGAGGCGCGAAAGCTGCATGACGATTTCGTCTCCGCCGGCATGAGGTGTCGCGCCGCCGCACAGACCGGTATTGCCGCCCTGAGGAACGATCGGTACGCCGTGTTCCGAGCAGACGCGCGCGACCGCGGCAACTTCTGCCGTCGATCCCGGCCTGACAACCGCGCGTGCTTGGCCGCGATAGCGCTCGCGCCAGTCAGTTACATAGGGCGCGACGTCGGCGGCGCCAGTGATGACGTGAAAATCGCCGACGATCGCCTGCAATGAACTCATGAACGGAGCAGCCGATTCGGCCATGAGAGCATAATAGCGGAAAACGCAGGGCGACCGTACCTGCGCGCAAGGAGAAACCCTCATGCCCAGCCAGCCAGCGAAACCGTTTACGCCGCAGGAGGCGCTCGAGTTCATGCAGCGCATGTGGAATCCGTTCGGCATGCCGGTTCCTGGTTTCACGCCGCCCAGCACAGCAGCCGCAAGCATGCCATTTCCGAACCCGGCGACCATGTTCGCGACGCTCGATCCCGCAGAGATCGACAGGAAGATCGGCGAGCTGCGGGTGATCGAGAACTGGCTCGCCATGAGTCAGAATTTCATGCAGATGAGCATCAAGACGATGGAGTTGCAAAAGGCGTCGCTCGAAGCCATGCGCGCGGGCGTCGGAGCCGCGGAACCGGCGAAAAAAAAGAACCGAACCCAGAACGACGGAGAATAGATTGGCGCTGACCCTTTATTACGGCTCGGGCTCGCCCTACGCCTGGCGCGTGCAACTGGCGCTCGAGCACAAGGCGCTACCCTACGAGCTCAAGGTGCTATCGTTTTCGGCAGGCGACACCCGCAAGCCGGAATTCCTGGCGCTCAATCCGCGCCATCAAGTGCCGGTGCTGGTCGACGGCGACTTTTCGCTCTACGAGTCCAACGCCATCGTGGAGTACATCGACGAGGCGTACCCGGGGCGCGGAACGCCGCTGTTCCCGGGCGACGCAAAAGCGCGTGCGCTGGTGCGCCGCCTGATTTTGGAAGTCGACAATTACTACAGCGTGGAGTCCGACAAACTGCTCGATCAGGCGTGGTGGAAAAAGCCCGAGGAACGAGACGCGAAGGTGATCGCCGAATCGCGCAAAGCGGTCGTCGGCGAGCTGGGCAAGTCTGCAAGCGCGATGCGCGGCGATTTTCTCGCGGGACCACTGTCGGCCGCGGATTTTGCGTTTTATCCTATGGTCGCGTTTCTGAGGCGCGCACAGATCAAGTTGCCGGACCTCGATGCCGACGGGATGCTCCCGCCGGCGATCGCGTCTTGGAAAGCACGGATCGAAGCGCTGCCGTTTTTCGACAAGACGGTGCCGCCGCATTGGAAGGCATCGTAGCCCGATTGGCTCGCACGCCCGCCATTACCCAGGGCAGTACGATTCGGAGCTCACCATGCGGCTCATGACCACCGCCTTTGCCGACGGGCAGCGCATTCCCGGTGAGTTCGCATTTTGCGTCACGGACGCCGTTGCGCATGTCAAACAATCCGCGAATCTCAATCCTGATTTCGCGTGGAGCGACTTGCCGCCGGAAACAAAATCGCTGGTGTTGATCTGCCACGATCCCGACGTGCCTTCCCGCGGTGACGACGTCAATCGGGAAGGGCGTTCGGTGTCCGCGTCCTTGCCGCGCGTCGATTTTTTCCACTGGGTGCTGATCGACCTGCCGCCGAATACACTGCCCATCGCGCGCGGTGAATTCTCCAAGGGCGTCACAGCGCATGGCAAGCCAGGTCCCGCCGCGGAGCGCGGCGCCCGGCAGGGACTCAACGACTATACGGGATGGTTTGCCGCGGACAAGGACATGAGCGGTAATTACTACGGCTACGACGGGCCATGTCCGCCGTGGAACGACGAGCTTATCCATCGCTACGTGTTCACGCTGTACGCGATCGAAGTGCCGCGTCTTGCGGTCATCGGCAACTTTACCGGACCGGACACGTTGATCGCTCTTGCCGGCCGGGTATTGGCGCAGGCATCGCTCACCGGCGTCTATACGCTCAATCCGGCGCTGAAGATCTAGACCGTTTCACGTACAGGCTGACGACCCGAGCCGCGCGCGGCGTCGTCCCCGCACGACGAGTACTTCCATAGGTCAAGGATCGGCCAGGCTCTGGCCGAGCCATGCACTTCGCCGCGCCCGCGCATCGGCGTCGGCGTCATCCGCGAGCGCGAGCCAGCACGTTTCCAGAGGTGCGGCGTCGAGCTCCACCGAGAATTCCATCAGCTCGTCGCGGCGGAAAGCCTGCACGCTCACCACATCGTCCGCGCCCCGGAACTTCAGAACGCGTTCGAGGGATTCGGCGGAGGCGCGAATACCATCGATCGCGACCAAGGTGTCTCCCGCCGCGAGCCCGGCACGTTCCGCGGGTCCGTCGCTCAGGACATGCTGGAGACGCGGCTCCGCGCCAGCGGCCAGCACCGCCCCCAGCCAGGCGCGCGCGGTCTTGCGCTTCCCCGGCGAGCCGCCTTTGTCCTTCGCGCCTTCCGCGGCCCGCAACATAACATCGACACCGAACGGGGCGAGCAATTCGGCAAGCGGCAAGTCGGCGGTCCCGTGGACGTACTAGCCGAAGAAATCCGTGAGGTCGATGCCCGCGAGCTCGGCCGCGATATCACGCGCCTGCTTCGCGCGCCGGGACGCTCGAAGCAAAGCGTTGCCGAATCCAGCTTCGACGCCTGGATCAAGTATTACCGGCGGGATGAGAACACGCCCAATGCGGTCGTCAGCTATTACGTCAAGGGTGCCTTGATCGCCCTGGCACTCGATCTCTTGCTGCGCCGCGTGGGTGTGACCACGCTCGACGAGGTGATGCGGGCGCTATGGCAGCGCCATGGAAAACCGGGAATCGGCGTACCGGAGAGCGGTGTAGAGGCACTTGCAGCGGAGCTCTCGGGCATCGATCTCACGGATTTCTTCGCCAAGTACGTCCACGGGACCGCCGACTTGCCGCTTGCCGAACTGCTCGCCCCGTTCGGTGTCGATGTGATGTTGCGGGCCGCGGAAGGCGCGAAGGACAAAGGCGGCTCGCCGGGGAAGCGCAAGACCGCGCGCGCCTGGCTGGGGGCGGTGCTGGCCGC
>DASZZK010000039.1:0-1851 GCA_035544975.1 Casimicrobiaceae bacterium
TTCGTCCGGCTATTCGATCGCAGTACGGACTATGCAGAACTCTTCGGGAAGCTCGATTCCCTTAAGACCGGGATCGCAAAACTCGACGAAGTCGAAGCCCGTCGCCAAGCGGCGGCACTGCGTCGCGACATCGCAGCACTCGGCGCCATCGATTTTTTCCCCGGTGCTTCGCGGCATCAGGTCGAGAGCGCGCTGGCCGACGCCGAGGCGGCCCTCAACGCACGCTTTTCGCCCGATGAGCCGCATGCGGCAAAAGGAATCATTCCAAAGCGCGAGAAAGTGCAGTACCGCGGACGCACCTGGGCGACGCGCGAGCGTCCCTGGATCGACCGCGTTGCCTCCGCGTGGCTGATTCGCCGATTCATCGACCCTAAAGCGAAATTCCGCTGGCTGAAAAAGCCCAAAGACTGCCCGAAGACCGCGCTGGGCTTTGATTTTGACGGCGCGGAGTTCACGCACATTGGCGCGCGGGTGACGTTCGAAGTGCTGGCCGCAAGTTTCGGTTTGGGTAACGACCGTGCAATTGCGCGCCTTGGCGCGCTGGTCCACTACCTCGACGTGGGCGGCATCCCGGTGCCAGAGGCCGCCGGCTTCGCCGCCATCATGGCCGGCGCACGCGCGCAGCAAGCCAACGACGACAAGCTTCTGCAGAGCATGAGCGCCGTGCTCGATGCGCTGTACGCGAGCTATAGCGAACTTCCCGGAGGTGAATCATGAACGCCCGTAGATATGGACGCTTCGCAGGTTTACGGATCACGGTGACGTGGATCGCCGGGTGTCTGGTTGCAAGTGCGCTGATCTCCGCCGACAGCATCGCCGCGTCGCCGGCGTCACTGGATGCCAAGGCAATAGGGGAAGCCAGCGGGGCGACGGCGACCCCTACGCCGGACGGCGTGGTGAAGATTGGCTGGGCACGCACCGATGTGACCGTCACGGTCGATGGCGTGAAGCTACCGCCGGCGGCGGGCCTAGGCTCGTGGGCGGCATTCGCCCCGATGGCGACCGGCGCGATGGTGATGGGCGACACAGTCGTGTTCGAAGACGAAGTCGATACGGCGATGGACGCAGCGTTTACACATGGGTTAACCGTGACCGCTCTCCACAATCACTTTTTTCACGACACGCCCAAGGTGTACTTCATGCACATCGGTGGTGAAGGCCAAGCCGAAGCCCTGGCAGCGGGCGTCAAGGCGGTTTGGGGCGCGATTCGCGCCGTGCGCAGCACACACCCGCAACCGGCGACGGGCTTTGGTGGCGCGACGCCAACGCCCGGCCATGTCGACGCGGATGCTGTGAGCAAGATCGTGGGCCAACCGGCGACCGACAGCCAAGGCGTGGCCAAGATCACGATCGGGCGCACCGGTACGATGCAAGGAATGGCCGTGGGTGGTTCGATGGGCCTGACGACCTGGGCTGCGTTCAGTGGCAGCGATGCACTCGCGGCAATGGACGGCGACTGCATCATGACCGCCGAGGAAGTGCAGCCGGTCCTGCATGCGTTGCGCAAGGCTCGCGTTCACATCGTGGCGTTGCACAGCCATATGATCGGCGAGCATCCGAACTTCTATTTCACGCACTTCTGGAGCACCGGCAAGGCGGAGGATCTGGCGCATGCTTTTCGTGCGGCGCTGGATGCACAGGCCGTTGTCAAGAAACCCTGACCTTCCAGCACTGGCGCATCCATGATCGGCATTCCGCGCCGGTGGACCGAGGCCGCTTCCGCAAAGAGACCCGACGACGCGGTCAGTCTGGCGGAAGCCACGCGCGTGTGGGCGAAGATCGGCTGGCTCGGCTTCGGCGGACCGGCCGGCCAAATCGCTCTGATGCACCGCGAACTGGTCGAGCAGCGCC
>DASZZK010000040.1:0-4008 GCA_035544975.1 Casimicrobiaceae bacterium
GGGGCCCCGCGTAGCGGGGATCGACGGGGCACGACGCCGGAGCGCAGAGCAGGGCCCCCGCGAGCGAAGCGATGCGGGGATGCGACCGCGGAGGCGGCGGCTCGCGGGCAGGGAGCCATTCAGATCCAGACACGGTTGCGCCCGCGTGCGAGTCGACGCTCGCGGCCAACACGCGACGTATCTCATTCATGAGCGGGTTGAGGAGGCCGCCGGGCCGAGCACGTCCGGCCCGCCCGGGTTCGAATAATTATCGCGCTAGGCGGTGCCGCCGATGGTCAGACCGTCGATGCGCAGCGTCGGTTGGCCGACGCCGACCGGCACGCTCTGGCCGTCCTTGCCGCAAGTTCCGACGCCGGCGTCGAGTGCCAAGTCGTTGCCGATCATCGAAACGCGCGTCAATGCGTCCGGGCCGTTGCCGATGAGCGTTGCGCCCTTGACCGGATAGGTGAGCTTGCCGTTTTCGATCCTCCACGCCTCGGCCGCGGAGAACACGAATTTTCCGTTGGTGATGTCGACCTGACCGCCGCCGAAGTTCACCGCGTACAAGCCATCGGCGACCGATTCGATAATCGCCGCCGGATCGCAATCGCCTGCCAGCATGATGGTGTTGGTCATGCGCGGCATCGGGATGTGTGCGAAGGATTCGCGCCTGCCATTGCCGGTCGGCGACACGCCCATCAGCCGCGCATTCAAGGTGTCCTGCATGTACCCCTGCAGGATCCCGTCTTCGATCAGCACCGTGCGCTGCGTCGGATTGCCCTCGTCGTCGATGTTGAGCGAGCCTCGGCGTTCAGCGATGGTTCCGTCATCGACGACCGTGACGCCCTTGGCCGCAACGCGCTGTCCAACGCGTCCGGAAAACGCCGACGTTCCCTTGCGGTTGAAGTCTCCCTCGAGACCGTGACCGATCGCCTCGTGCAGCAAAATGCCCGGCCATCCCGGTCCAAGCACGACGGTCATCGTGCCCGCGGGCGCCGGCTGCGCCCTGAGGTTGAGCAGCGCCTGTTCAACCGCCTGCCTGGCGTACTCCTGGAGAATCGATTCGGTGAAGTAGCCGTAGTCAACGCGGCCGCCTCCACCGCCCATGCCCTGTTCTCGCTTGCCGCCTTCCTCGACGATGACACTCAGCGACAGCCGAACCAGCGGCCGCACGTCGGCTGCGATGAGACCGTCGCTGCGCGCGATAAGGATGGCTTCGTATTCGCCGGCGAGGGAGGCCATCACCTGTGTGACGCGGGGGTCGCGAGCGCGCGCGATCCGTTCGAGCCGCTCGAGCAGCGCGACCTTTTCGGCGTCGCTTAGCGCGGTCACGGGATCGCTGGGCGAGTACAACACGTGCGTGCCGCCAAGCTTGTCGAGCGCGGCCACCGCCGATTGGCCTTGCCGCCCGATGGCACGCGTCGCCGTCGCGGCCTTGGTCAGCGCGTCCAGACTGATGTCGTCGGAGTACGCGAATGCCGTCTTCTCGCCCGACACCGCGCGCACGCCCACGCCGCGGTCGATGGAAAACGATCCTGATTTGACGATGCCCTCTTCCAGGCTCCAGCTCTCCACGCGCGAATATTGGAAATACAGATCGGCATAGTCCACATGATGAACATGGATACCGGCGAGGACATCGGAGAGCTGGCGAAATTCCAGCGCGGCAGGTGCGAGCAGCAGCTCGGTTGCCTGAGCGAGCAGTTTGGAATCGACGGTGGGGAGGGCGAGACGGGTCACTTGAGTCCTTGGGGATGGCGGGTGTAAAAGCGTTGCGTATTGTCGGGCCGCGCCTTCCGTGACACAAGCCCGCCCACAACGCCGAACCTAAACCCGGTACACAAACGAGATGGCACCGGTCGTGGTCCGTTTCAAGCGGCCGCTTGTCCGAGATAGGTCGCGGCGACGCGCGGGTCGACCGCCAGCGACGCGCTTGGGCCCTCGATCGCGAGCTCACCGGTTTCGAGCACGTAACCGTAGTCGGAAACCTGCAGCGCCGCCCTTGCGTTCTGCTCGACCAGCAGGATGGACACCCCGGTGGCCTTGAGCGCCGCAATGATGCTGAATATCTCCTTGACGATCAGCGGCGCCAGACCCAGGCTCGGCTCGTCGAGCATCAGCAATCTCGGCTTGGCCATCAGCGCGCGGCCCAGCGCGAGCATTTGCCGCTCCCCACCGGACAGCGTGGCGGCGAGTTGAGCGCGGCGCTCGGCGAGTCGTGGGAAGCGGTCGTAAATGTCGGCGAGCGATGCGGCGCGCGTTGTGTCCCCCGCGCGATAGCGCTGGAATCCGCCAAGCTCCAGATTGTCGGCCACGCTCATCGATGCAAACAGCTCGCGCTTCTCGGGGACGAGCGTCACTCCACGCGCGACGCGTTGCTCGACATCGCCTGCCGCCAGCGGCGCACCGTCGTATCGAATCTCTCCGCGCGACGGCAACAGGCCCATGATCGCCGCCAAAAGCGTCGTCTTGCCTGCGCCGTTGGGACCGATCACGGTAACGATGCGCGCCGCATCGACGGTCAGTGACACGCCGTGCACAGCCTCGACCTTGCCGTAGGCAACGTGCAGGTCACGGACCTCCAGGAGCGCCGACATGGACGATTATTTCTTTCGCGCGCTAGACGCCGCCGAGATACGCTTCGAGAACAATGGGATTTTTCTGGATTTCGCCAGGCAGGCCCTGCGCCAGCATTTCGCCGAAATCCATCACCACCAGCCGATCGGTCAATCCCATCACGAAATCCATGTCGTGCTCGACCAGGAGTATCGTCATCCCCTCCTGGCGCAAGCTTCGCAACAGTGCCGCCAGGTCCTGCTTCTCGAGATAGCGAAGGCCCGCCGCGGGTTCGTCGAGCAGCAACAGGCACGGATCGGCGGCAAGCGCGCGCGCAATCTCGACGATGCGCTGCTTGCCGAGCGAGAGAGAGCCCACCGCCGTGTGAAGATGCGCTATCAGTCCCACGCGCGCGATTTGTGTCGCCGCTTCGGCAAGCGTCATCGCTTCTTCCCTGCGATCGAGCCGCAGCGCCGCACGCGGCACGCCGGTGCGTCCGCGCAAATACGCACCCAGCGCAACATTGTCGAGCACCGACATGGCCGGGATCAGCTTGACGTGCTGAAAGGTCCTGCAGATACCGAGGCGCGCGATTTGAAAGGGTTGCCGGTTTTCGGTCGAATGGCCCTCGAACGTAATCGTCCCGGCGGTAAGCGACAATGCGCCGCTGATGAGATTGAACATCGTGGTCTTGCCCGCGCCGTTGGGGCCGATCAGGCCGAGGATCTCTCCGCGGGAGATCTCGAAGGAAAGATCGTTGACCGCGACCAGACCACCGAATTGTTTGCGCGCACGGTCGACGACCAGCATCGGGCCATCATTTCCGCGTGTCCGTTTTGGAAGAAGTGCGGTCTTCGCGACCGGTGACGGCTTTTTTTGCGGGAACGCGCGCGCGAGCCACGGCCACACGCCCTCGCGCGTGCGCTGCAGCAGAAGAATCATCAATATCCCGAATACCACCACCTCGAAATTTCCGGCGCGACCCAGGAGGCGCGGCAGCCAGTCCTGCAACACCTGCTTGAGCAAGGTGATCAGCGTTGCGCCGACGACTGCGCCCCAGACGCTTCCCGCACCGCCAACAACGGCCATGAATAGGTACTCGATTCCCTGGATGGGGCCGAAGGGCGTCGGGTTCACGAACCGCTGCAAGTGCGCGTACAACCATCCCGAGATGCACGCAAGCACCGCTGCATACACGAAGATCACGATCTTGAGCCTTCCGGCATCGACACCGAAAGCCTCGGCCATCTCGAGGCCGCCCTTGAGCGCACGGACCGCGCGTCCGGGACGCGAATCGAGCAGATTGCGCGTGGCCCACAGGCTCGCCAGCGCGATCGCCCAGATCAAATAGTAGAAGTGGCGTTCACTGCGCAATTCGATACCGAAAAACGACAGCGAAGGAATGCCCGCCAGGCCGGTGTGTCCGCCGAGAAATTCCAGATTGCCAAAAATGTAGTAAAGGCTGATGCCCCA
>DASZZK010000041.1:0-2590 GCA_035544975.1 Casimicrobiaceae bacterium
TGCACCGACAGCGCCGGCGAGACGTCCTTGGTGTATGAAAGGTAGCCCTGCCGCGATCGCAGTCTCACCTCGCGGTTGTCGAGAAAGCCGATGCCGAGATTGCCGCTTGGCGTGATGACGACGCGGCCCTGGAAGAATGTCGCCGCCCGCAAGTCACGTGCCGTTTCCGCGCCAAATGCAAGATGATCGGTCGGCGTGAGGTCCATGGTGTGCCGCGCCTGGTATTCCTCCGGGCGAGCGCTGAAGCTCGATGATGCGCCGTTGGCGGACGTCGCATCCTCGCTGGGCACGAAATAGCGGTCGAAGGAGCGAAGCTCGTTGGTGCGTCCGAACTTGAGCCAGGTCATCGACGTCGGCGAAAAGCGGAAGCTGGCTCCGACGTCGGTTCGATCCTTGGTCAGATCGCCTTCGGTGCGGGTCAGGTTGCGCAGAATCGCCGTCTCGCGAATCTTGGTGCCATAGCCGAAGAGACCCAATTGCTCGGTGACCATGCTGCCCGCGCCCAGTGCGTAGAGCTCGATGCGCACATCGGCTTTGGTCGTGAGCTGCCTGCCGTTGGGATCGAGGTCGCTGATTATCGTCGTCCCCGTGCCGCGCTCGGCGTCGATGAAATACGCGCCCCGCGTGAACCCGTCGACGACCCCGTTCAAGCGCACATACGGATTCCACAAGCGATCTTCGCTGCTTCGCAAATAGGTGTTCCCCAACGTCGCATAGGCGCCCGCGGTCGGCACCAGCGTCGAGAAGCGGTTGCTGCCTCCAAAGGCGATCGGGTCGGTTAGAAATCCCTGGAACAGCTCCGAGTTCTTGTTGAACTGGCCCCGGTAGCGGTCGGCAAGGAACAGATGGCTCGATCCGGCATACGGGTAATACGATTGCTGCGCGATCTCGAGCGCCCATTCCTCGAGACCGAAAAAAGCCAGCGCGAAGCCCAGGTTGGCTTTGCCCTGCTGATCGTTGGCGACCTGGTTGAGCGATTTAAGGTTGGGTAGACGCCGCAACGCCTCGCGTGAAGCCTGCACGGCGTCGCCGGCGCGGAAAAGGTCGGTGTAGATCTGCGACAACAGCAGGTAGGGAAGCGGGTCCTTGTCATCCAACTCGGCAGCCTGACGCAGAGTCGCGATCGCGTCGGAATGGCGCCCTGTCTGGTAGTACGCGATTGCGGTGTAGATCTTCGCCCTCGCATACCTCGGCTCCATCACGCCGGCACGCAGGAGCGCGTCCAGCGCTTGCTGCGGACGGCCCTGCTTGAGCCGCAACAGGCCCATACCGGTGAGAGCCACGTAATCGGACGGGTTGGCTTGCAGCGCCCGCTCGAACGCTTGCTCCGCGGCATCGAACCGATTGGCGAAGGTTTCGAGGGTCCCGAGCTCGCCCTCGTAACCTGCGCCGCTGGCATTGAGCTTGAGCGCCTGCTGCAGATTGCGACGTGCCGGGATGGTGCGCTCGAGCTCGTTCTGGGCCGCGCCCAGCGAATACCAGGCGCGATCGTTGCCGGGGTCGACGGCCGTCGCGCGTGTGAAGTTGATGAGCGCCTCCGGCGCGCGGCCCTGGCGCCTCGCGGTCTCTCCCGCGGCGACGAGAATGTCGCCGGTCTCCGCGTCACGCGGCATTGCGAGGGTCTGTTCCGCCTCGGCGACGCGATCACTCAATAAGTGGGCGCGCACCAGCTGCGACAGTAACTCGGGATCACGCGGAGCGACGACCAGCCCCTCCTTCAAGATGGTGACGGCGCGATCGAAGTCGCCCGAGACAAGCTCGAGCTCGCCCAGCGCCGAATAGACGGCTATGTCGCGGGTCCGGCGGTTGCGCTCCGCCTCCAGCAGTGATCTCGCTGCGGCAATATCGTTGCGCTCGATCGCCGCCAGCGCGGCCGTCAGCGTCGGCGATTGCGACGCCCACGGCGCAAAATGCCGCGCATCGAACTTGAGCGCGTTCACCCACTGCATGCGATCCCGAGGGTTGCTCAGCACGATGCGCACCGGAGCTTGGCCTACGACGGCTACTGCCGCCTCGTTGGCGGCCACCGTGAGGCTTCCCAACGCATTGAAGAATTCGACCGAGCCCTCGAGCACCGCCAGGGTGGTTGTGCCAGCCGCGTCGACCTCGAGTTCCCACGAGGTGCCGCGGATCGCGGCCGTCGCCGACGGCGACTCCAGCTGAAGTCCGTCCGGAACGCGCTTTGCCTGCGACCATGCGCGTCCGAGCTCCAGGCGCAGCGTGGTCGTTGCGCCTGCGCTACCGGCAACGCTCTTTACCTGCAGCAACGAATTCTGGTTGAGGCGGATCTGGGTCTCGTCGGCAAAGACAAGCGCCATCTTGCTCGCCGGACCCGTGCGCACGAACGCTCCCCCGGCCAGATCGTCGCGCGCGTGTGCCGGTACCCAGGAAGCATCCTGCGCGGGCTTGCGCTCACCGCTGCCCTGAAGGTCCACGACCTCCGCGACAACGCCTGGCGGCAGGGCGGCGAAGGCTCCCTGCCCGGTTGCAATCAGTAGCAGCGCGGCGGCCGCACTGCGGAGCGCCGCTCGTGGACGGTACGGCAATTCCACCTCCCTGCTGTGACATCAAGCTCTACGCCGAATCCATT
>DASZZK010000042.1:0-1950 GCA_035544975.1 Casimicrobiaceae bacterium
GTACCGCACGCTTCGCGGCGCCGGCTGGAACGGCTATTGGATCGACGCCGCGTCGACGCTGCGCATGGCCGACGATGCAATCATCATCCTCGACCCGGTCAACCGCGACGTGATCGACAGGGCCCTGGACAACGGTGTGAAGAATTACATCGGCGGCAACTGCACGGTGGCCCTGATGATGATGGCGATCGCCGGGCTGCTGCGGAAAGACCTCATCGAATGGATGACGTGCATGACCTACCAATCGGCGTCCGGCGCCGGTGCGCAGAACATGCGCGAGTTGTTGCAGCAGATGGGCGAGGTGCACCTCGCGGCGAAGGAGCTGCTCGGCGATCCTGGCTCGTCGATCCTGGATATCGACCGTGAAGTCGCCGGCATCCTGCGCGACGAGCGCTTTCCTACCGAGCACTTTGGCGTGCCACTCGCCGGTAGCCTGATTCCCTGGGTCGCTGAAGACATGGGCGATGGCATCAGCAAGGAAGAATGGAAGGGCGGTGCCGAGACCAACAAGATCCTCGGCCGCGAGACCCAACCGATTCCCGTCGAGTCGATTTGCGTGCGCGTCGGCGCGATGCGCTGCCACAGCCAGGCGCTGACTATCAAGCTGCGCGAGAAAATTCCGCTGCCCGAGATCGAGCGCCTGATCTCGGATGCGCACGAGTGGGTGCGCGTCATTCCCAACACGCGCGAGGCAAGCACACGCGAGCTGACGCCGGCGGCGGTGACGGGAAAGCTTGAAATACCGATCGGTCGATTGCGAATCCTTTCGATGGGCGACGACTATCTCGGCGCGTTCACCGTCGGCGATCAGCTTCTGTGGGGCGCGGCCGAGCCGTTGCGACGAATGCTGCGGATTCTCCGCGCACGTCAATGATGTAGATTATGACAGCGGCGCGGTGGCCTTTCGCCGCGAGGCGTTTTTTTGGCTGCTTTATGCGCCAAAGCTAACGGGCGTAGCCATAGGGCTCCGCGACGTGACACGCTTTACAACAGTCGTCTACCCTACACAAGCGAACACCCAGCCCACAAGCTGTTGTGGTGCCTGGGGACCCGCTCCCCACTGGTTGGGCTTCGCCTCAATGGCCATCAATGCCCTTCGGGCGCCGCCTAAGAGTGCTTTTGCATTAAAAAATCAAGCTAATACCGAGGTTTAGCTTGCACCGCTAACCCCATGATGTTAATTTAGCTTACGCAATTAGCATTTTTGAGGTGCGCATGCGAGCTAAACCCTTTATCACTGGCGGCCTGTTGGCGTGCGTCCTGACGCTTTCCGTTCCGGCGCTTGCACTGGGGCTTGGCAAGCTCACTGTGAACTCCGGCCTCGGACAACCGTTGTCGGCCCAGATCGAACTCACCGCGGCGCAAAGGGACGAGCTCGACTCGCTCCGCGCGAGAATTGCCGATCCTTCGGTCTATCGTGATAACGGCGCGCAATACGTTGGCGCACTTGCACGGGCGCGCATCACCGTCGAGCAGAGAGCCAACGCCGCCTATCTGCGCGTGACGACCGCGGCTCCCGTGAACGAGCCGTTTCTGAATCTGATCATTGAATTGAGCTGGGCCACCGGACGCGTGGTCCGCGATTACACTTTCCTGCTCGACCCGCCCGGCGCCACCGAGATGCAGGCGATCGAGCCGGCCGCGCCGATTCGTCCGGAAGCAGCGACGCGCAGCACCCGCGCGGGACGCCGCGCGGCCGAGGCCGCGGCTTCCGCTGCCTCGGCCTCCACGGCGCCCGATACTCCCGGCAGCTATACCGTCAAGCGCGGCGACACCCTGTCCAAGATCGCCAACCAGTACAAGCCTGAAAACGTCAGCCTCGAACAGATGCTGGTCGCGTTGTTCGGCAGCAACGAATCGGCCTTTGACGCCAAGAACATGAATCATCTGCGCAGCGGTCAGATCATCACCGTGCCGCAGGGCGATCAGATCGCGCCGGTGACACAAGGC
>DASZZK010000043.1:0-7155 GCA_035544975.1 Casimicrobiaceae bacterium
GTTGGCGGCGAAACTGCTTTGCGTATCGGGCTCGAGCGCGGCGACGATGACGTTGGCCAGCGGCTGGTCGAGCGGCACGTAGCGACTTGTCAGAGTGAGGGCGGAATTGTCAGAGTAGATAGTAGGCGCTATCGCCGAGAACAAAGCTAGATGGTGCTGTTGAGTGGAGTCGAACCACCGACCTACTGATTACGAATCAGTTGCTCTACCAACTGAGCTACAACAGCCCGGATGACATCCGACATGAGATTCCATCGCCGGCAAATCGAGGAACCGTGAATTATACCGAACCTGGGCCATCGCTGCGAGATGTGAATACGATTGCAGCATCGACGATTCTCGAGTGAGCGCCCCTCGCTATCTCATCGGATTCCATGCCGTCGCAGCGCGCCTGCGCCAGCGCGCCGAAGGTGTGCAGGCGATCTACATGACGGCAGCGCGCCAGGACCGCCGCGCCCGCGAGATCGTCGAGTTCGCGCAATCGCTCGGCATCGACGTTCATGCGGTCGACGACGCGCGTCTTGCTCAACTGGCGGGTGGCGAAGCCCATCAAGGCGTCGTGGCACAGGTTCAGGGCGACCTGTTGCGACAAAGCATTGAAGAGATTCTCGACGCGCTGACCACCCCGCCGTTGTTGTTGCTGCTCGACGGCGTGACCGATCCGCACAACCTCGGCGCGTGTCTGCGCAGCGCCGACGCATTCGGCGTCGACGCAGTGATCATTCCCAAGGATCGCGCGGTCGGCGTCAACGCGACGGTGGCCAAGGTCGCATCCGGCGCGGTCGAGACGGTACCCGTCATCGCCGTCACCAACCTCGCGCGCACCATGCGCGACTTGAAGGAGCGCGGCGTCTGGCTGGTGGGCGCCGACGCCGAAGGCAAGGAAAGCCTGTTCGACGCCGACCTTTCCGGGCCGATCGCCTGGGTGCTTGGCGGCGAGGGCGGCGGATTGCGGCGCCTGACGCGGGAGCTTTGCGACCGCAGCGTCAGCATCCCGCTGCTGGGCAGCGTCGCGTCGCTCAATGTCTCGGTCGCCGTGGGCATCTGCCTGTTCGCAACGCGGCAGCAGCGCAGCCGCGCCAGCGGCTAACACCCGAGGATTTGCCTAGTCCGCGGCGCGCGGCTAGCATGGGCGCGTTCAGGGTGCCGCGTGGCGCCCGACGTTCCCTGAGGACCCATCATGCTCCAGCTATCGTCCACCGCACTCTCTCGCGTCCCGGCCATTGCGCTGGGATTAGCGTTTGCCTTGCTACCGCTCGGCGCGGCAGCGAAAGGTAACCTCGTGTTTTGTTCGGAAGGCAGTCCCGAAGGTTTCCAGCCGCAGTTCTTCACCACCGGAACCACCTTCGACGCAGCGTCGGTGCCGATGTTTAACCGGCTGGTGGAATTCGAGCTCGGCACCACCAACATCGTCCCCGGGCTCGCTGAATCGTGGACCGTCTCGGCCGACGGCAAGACTTATACGTTCAAGCTGCGCAAGGGTGTCAAGTTCCACAGCAACGCGAATTTCACGCCGAGCCGCGACTTCAACGCCGACGACGTGCTGTTCTCGTGGAACCGCATGGCCGATGACAATCATCCGTTTCACAAAATGACCGCCGGCCAGACCTTCGCGTACTACGAAGACATGGGCATGAAGAACATCGTCGACACCGTCCAGAAGATCGACGACTCGACCGTGCGTTTCAACCTCAAGCGGCCCGAGGCACCGTTCCTTGCCGACATGGCGATGGACTTCGCGTCGATCCTGTCGAAGGAGTATTTCGAGACGATGCAAAAGAAGGGCACGCCCAACGCCGCGGATGTCTACCCGATCGGCACCGGGCCGTTCGAGTTCGGCTCCTACCAGAAGGACGCAGTGATCCGCTACAAGGCGTTCGACCGCCATTGGAAGGGCCGTCCGAAGATCGACAACCTGATCTACTCGATCACCCGCGACGCGACCGCGCGCTATGCCAAGCTCAAGACCGGCGAGTGCCAGGTGATGGCGTTCCCGAAGCCCGCGGATCTGGACGAGATGAAAAAAGATCCGCAGCTCACCGTGCTGCAAAAGGAAGGCCTCAACATCGGCTACATCGCGTTCAACACCGAGAAGAAGCCCTTCGACAACAAGCTCGTGCGGCAGGCGCTGAACCTTGCGACCAACAAGGAGGCGATCCTCAAAGCCGTCTATCTCGGCAACGGCCAGATGGCGAAGAACCCGATCCCGCCCATACTGTGGAGCTACAACAACGCGGTGCAGGATTACCCGTACGATCCGGCGAAGGCCAAGCAGTTGCTCACGCAGGCCGGATTTCCCAACGGCTTCGATGTCGACCTGTGGTACCTGCCGGTCACCCGGCCCTACAATCCCGACGGAAAACGCATGGCGGAGATGATCCAGGCCGACTGGGCGAAGGTTGGGGTCAAGGCAACACTCACAACCTACGAATGGGCCGAATATCGCAAGCGCGCCAAAGGCGGCGAGCATCAGGTCGTGATGTTCGGCTGGTCCGGCGACAACGGCGACCCCGACAACTTCTTCGTGCCGCTACTCGGATGCGAGGCGGTCAAGGGCGGCGGCAATAACGCACGCTGGTGCAACAAGCCGTTCGAAGACCTGATCATCAAAGCCGCGCAAACACCCAAGCAAGCCGACCGCGCCAAGCTATACGAGCAGGCGCAGGTCATCGTCAAGGACGAAGCGCCGTGGATCACGGTTGCCCACTCGATCCGCTTCGAACCCTTGCGCAAGGAAGTCAAAGGCTACAAGATGGACGCGACGGCGCATCACTACTTCAACGGCGTCGATATCATGACGCAACCGGCGCCCTGAGTCGCCGCTCGCACGGATGGATCCACGTAGTCCCGCGTTGCGCCGGGGCAGTCGTCATTCCCGCGAAAGCGGGAATCCATTGGCCTTTTGACGCATGCCAAATGGATCCCCGCTTTCGCGGGGATGACGCGAGTTTTCTGAGTCGCGCCAGCGATTAGATTCGTGCTTGGGGCATCCAATCACGCCGCTCCATGCTGACCTACATCCTCCGCCGCGTCGCACTGATCATCCCGACTTTTATCGGCGTGACGCTGCTTGCGTTCGCCTTGATTCACCTCATCCCAGGCGACCCGGTGGAGAATCTTTCGGGCGAGCGCGGGATGAACCCGGCACGGCGCGAGCGGCTGTTGCACGAGTTCGGGCTGGACCGCCCCCTGGCGGTGCAATACGTGGCATACGTCGGTCAGGTGCTCAAAGGCGATCTCGGCAGCTCGCTGACCACGCACGAGCCGGTGCTCGGCGAATTCCTGACGCTTTTTCCGGCGACGATCGAGCTCGCGTTCTTTGCGATGCTGCTGGCGGTCTGCATCGGCCTGCCCGCCGGAATCCTGGCGGCGCTCAAGCGCAACACCGTCGCCGATTATGCGGTCATGGGCGTGTCGCTGACCGGCTATTCGATGCCCATCTTCTGGTGGGCGCTGCTCCTCATTCTCTTTTTCTCGGTGCAACTGGGCTGGACGCCGGTGTCGGGGCGAATCGCGGTCGAGTTCGACGTGCCGGCGTCGACCGGGTTGATGTTGTTCGACACCTTGCGCAGCGGCGAGGCGGGCGCCTTCCGCTCGGCGCTATCGCATCTGATACTGCCATCGATCGCATTGGGCACGATTCCGCTGGCGGTCATTGCCAGGATGACGCGCTCGTCGATGCTCGAGGTGCTGCGCGAGGATTACGTTCGCACCGCCCGCGCCAAGGGACTTCCGTATTGGCGAGTGGTGCTGATACACGCGCTGCGTAACGCATTGATTCCGGTGATCACGGTGATCGGTCTGCAAGTGGGCCTTTTGCTGTCCGGCGCCATCCTGACCGAGACCATCTTTTCCTGGCCGGGGGTGGGCAACTGGCTGATCCACGGCGTTCAGTCACGCGACTATCCGGTCGTGCAGGGCGGCATATTGCTGGTGGCGTCGATCGTGATCAGCGTCAATCTGATCGTCGATCTGCTCTACGGTGTCATCAACCCGAGGATCCGGCATGCCTGAGGCCGTCATCGCGGAGCGCATCGCGCCGGCTCGGGAAGCAAGCGCCTGGCGTGAATTCTGGCAGGCGTATTCGCAGAGCCGCGGCGCGTTGATCGGGCTCGCGCTGGTGATCACGCTCATTCTGCTGGCGATCTTCGCCGACGTCGTGTCGCCGCATCCGCCCAACGAGCAGTATCGCGACTTCACGCTGACGCCGCCGGCGTGGCATGAGGGCGGGACGGCGAATTTCATTCTCGGTACCGATCCGGTCGGCCGCGACATGCTGTCTCGGCTGATCCACGGAACGCGATTGTCGCTCTTGATCGGGCTCATCTCGGTGTCGATATCGCTGGTTCTCGGCGTCGTGCTCGGCTTGCTCGCGGGCTATTTCCGCGGTCTGGTCGAAACGACCATCATGCGCTTGATGGATGTCATGCTCGCCTTGCCGAGCCTCCTGCTCGCCATCGCCGTCGTCGCGATTCTCGGACCGGGCCTCATCAATGCGATGTACGCGATCGCCATCGTGCTGCTGCCTCATTACGTACGCCTGACCCGGGCCGCGGTGCTGGCCGAGGCCGGTAAGGAATACGTCGCCTCGTCGCAGATCGCCGGCGCCGGCGCGATCAGGCTCATGTTCGCGACCATCCTTCCCAACTGCGTGGCACCCCTTATCGTCCAGGCAACGCTCGGCTTTTCGAGCGCCATCCTCGACGCCGCGGCGCTGGGATTCCTCGGCCTCGGCGCGCAGCCGCCCACACCCGAATGGGGGTCGATGCTCGCCGGCGCGCTCGAATTCATCCAGCGCGCATCGTGGGTGGTGACCTTTCCCGGGCTCGCGATCCTGATCACCGTACTTGCGTTCAATCTGATGGGCGACGGCTTGCGCGATGCGCTCGATCCGAAGCTCAAACGCTGATGGCGCTGCTCGAAATCGAAGGGCTCACCGTGGAATTCGGAAGCGTCGCCGCGCCGCTGATCGCCGTCGATGATGTCGATCTGACGATGGAGGCCGGCGAGATCGTCGGCTGCGTCGGCGAGTCGGGCTCGGGCAAGAGCGTTACTGCGCTGGCGTTGATGGGGCTGGTCGATTTTCCGGGTCGGGTGCGCGCCAAACGCATGAGCTTCGACGGGCGCGATCTGCTCGGTCTGTCCGACGCGGGGCGGCGCGCGCTGGTGGGCAAGGACATCGCCATGATCTTTCAGGATCCGCTGGCGAGCCTCAATCCGTGCTTCACGGTCGCGTTCCAATTGACCGAGACCATGAGGATCCACGGAACCGACGCGGAGCGGCGCAGTGCCAAGTGCCGCCGCGAGCGCGCGCTGGAGCTCTTGCAGCAGGTGGAAATACCGGACGCCTCAGCGAGGTTGAACGCGTTCCCGCATCAGCTCTCCGGTGGCATGGCGCAACGGGTCATGATCGCGATGGCGATCGCCTGCAATCCGCGCCTCCTGATCGCCGACGAGCCGACCACGGCGCTCGATGTGACGGTCCAGGCGCAGGTGCTCGATCTTCTGGTCCGCCTGCAGCACGAGCGCGGCATGGCGCTGCTGCTCATTACCCACGATCTCGCGGTCGTCGCCGAAACCGTGCAGCGCGTTATGGTGATGTACGCCGGCCAGCAGGTCGAGACCGGGCCGGTGCCCACAATTTTCGAGGCGCCCGAGCATCCTTACACGCAAGCGCTGCTGGCGGCGCTGCCGGAGCATAACCTTGAGCGCTCGAGGCTGAAGGCGATTCCCGGGATCGTGCCGGGTCAGTTCGATCGTCCGGTCGGGTGTCTCTTGTCGCCGCGCTGCGACTACGCGCTCGAGCGCTGCCATCGCGATCAGCCATCGCTCGAGGGACCGCAAGGGCGAAAGGTGCGCTGTCACTTCCCGCTCGACGCCGCGGGACATCCCACCGGCGGCGGGAAGGCCGAGGCGCAGGCTCAGTTACCTGCGCCGGCGAGCGCCTCATGACCATCACCGCTCCACTGCTCGAAGCCCGTGCGCTGGCCCGCCATTACACCGTCTCGCGCGGCCCGTTCAAAGCGAAGGGCCTGGTTCGGGCCCTCGACGGCGTGTCCTTCAGCGTGCGCGAAGGCGAGACCTTGGCGATCGTCGGAGAATCCGGCTGCGGCAAGTCGACGCTTGCGCGACAGGTGACCATGATCGAACGCCCGACGTCCGGTGAGTTGAGGCTCCACGGCGAGGACGTCGCGGACGCCGACCGCGCGACGCTCAAGCGGCTCCGGCCGCAGGTGCAGATGGTGTTCCAGAATCCGTACGCTTCGCTCAATCCGCGCAAGCAGGTCGTGACCTTGCTCGACGAGCCGTTGGCGATCAACACCGATCTCAGCGTGACGGCGCGGCGCGACGCGGCCCGGGCGATGATGGCGCGCGTCGGTCTTCGTCCCGAGCATGAGCGTCGTTATCCGCACATGTTCTCGGGAGGACAACGCCAGCGCATCGCGGTGGCGCGCGCGCTGATGTTGCAGCCGCGGCTCCTGGTTGCCGATGAGCCGGTGTCCGCGCTCGACGTTTCGATTCAAGCGCAGGTGCTGAATCTGCTGATGGACCTGCAGCAGGACATGGGCATCGCCTACCTTTTCATTTCGCACAACCTGCAGGTCGTGCGCCATATCGCCGAGACGGTCGCGGTGCTCTATCTGGGAAAGATCGTCGAGTCGGGATCGAAGGCGCTGGTGTTCCGGCGCCCGGCGCATCCGTACACCCGGGCGCTCCTCGCCAGCACTCCTTCACTGCGGAGCGCGAACCGGCGCGCCGCGGTGCAATCCGTTTCCTCACACACCAGCCGAGGGCCCGCAGGCGAAAACGGGGCACGCCGCACCAGCACCGTGCTCAAGGGGGAGCCGCCGTCGCCGTTGAACCCTCCCTCCGGTTGCACGTTTCACGGACGTTGTCCCTATGCCATCGAGCGGTGCCGTGTCGAAGTGCCGATGCTCGAGCCCTTCGACGGCGCGTTGGTTTCGTGCCACCGCGTGGCGGAGATCAACGTGTGACGAGGCTCCTTTAAATCGTCATTCCCGCTCATTTTTGGTAACTGAGCGGGAATCCAGTGTCTTTTGTGCCAACGCCGCTGGGTCGCCGCCTTCGGGACAACGAGAGTTTTGCCGAAGGAGGATGAGGGCCGCCACATTGACGCTAGCGGGCGCTTTGGGC
>DASZZK010000044.1:0-1701 GCA_035544975.1 Casimicrobiaceae bacterium
GTGCGCACCAGGCAGAAAATCCAGTCGGCCATGTGCGCGAGCGTGGTCCACGTCTTCTGCCCGTTGACCACGTAATGATCGCCCTGCCGCACCGCGCGCGTGGAAAGTGAAGCCAGGTCGGAGCCGGAACCGGGCTCGGAGTAGCCCTGGCACCAGAAATCCTCGCCGTGGTAGATGCGGGGCAGGAAGCGCTGCTTCTGTGCTTCGGTGCCGAACTTGAGCAGCACCGGCGCGCACATCAATAACCCGAAGGGGACGAGCGGCGGTGCGCCGGAGTAGCCGCACGCCTCGTCGAAGATGTAACGTTGCACCACGTTCCAGCCGGTACCGCCCCATTCCTGCGGCCACGATGGAGCGATCCAGCCCTTGGCGGCAAGGATCTTGTGCCAGCGCAGCAGATCGTCCCTGGACAGGTGGGCGTAGCGCGCAACCTTGTCGCGCAGGTCGGCGGGCAGCTTATCGGCGAGCCACCCGCTCACTTCGTCGCGGAAAGCGAGCTCTTCTTTGGAATAATTGAGGTCCATGGTGCACCGAGCAAACGGTTCATCTTAACTTAGAATGAAGGCAGGGAGGATCACCATGAGCGTCAAGCAACTGTTCGACCTTGGCGGCAGGACGGCGCTGGTTACCGGAGGATCGCGCGGCCTGGGCTTGCAAATCGCCGAGGCCTTGGGCGAGATGGGCGCCCGGGTGGCGTTGACCGCGCGCAAGCGCGACGAGCTCGACCTAGCCGTGGCGCATCTCAAGTCGCGGCTGGGCATCGATGCGCTGGCGCTGGAATGCGACATGTCCAAAGCGGCCGCGATCGCGCCTGTCGTCGAGCGCGCCATCGCTGCGCTCGGGCCGATCGATATTCTGGTGAACAATGCCGGAACGACGTGGGGCGCGGCGACGATCGAGCATCCTCTCGAAGCGTGGCAGAAGGTCATCGACTTGAATTTGACCGCGATGTTCCTGATAAGCCAGGAAGTCGGCAGGCGCTGCATGGTCCCCCGGCGCAGCGGCAAGGTGATCAACATCGCATCGATCCTGGGGCTGGTCGGCGGCGGCGATCCCGGCAGGCCGGCCACCATCGCGTATAACACCAGCAAGGGGGGAGTGATCAGCTTCACCCGCGCGCTCGCCGCGGAGTGGGCGCAGTACAACATCAACGTCAACGCGATTGCGCCGGGCTTCTTCCCCACCAAGATGACCAAGGGCATCATGGAAATGCTGGGCGACGAGGTTGCCAACCAAGCGCCGCTCAAGCGCATGGGCGGGCCCGAGGACTTGAAGGGTCTCACCGTTCTCTTTGCTTCGGAAGCTTGCGCGTTTATCACCGGGCAAGTCGTCGCGGTCGACGGTGGCGTGACCGCCATCTGATGAAGAGAGCGCTCGCGCATCCGGTGGTCAGCCTATGAGCAACTACGACGACTTTCGGGGCACGCGTCCGGTCGCAGATGCGCATCGCTTCGATGTCGCCGCGCTCGAGCGCTACCTGCGTTCGCATGTGCCGGGCTTCGAGGGCCCGGTCGAAATCGAGCAATTCAAGGGCGGGCAGTCCAACCCGACATTTTTGCTCCGCGGCGGCGAAAAGCGCTACGTCCTGCGCCGCAAACCGCCCGGCAAGCTGCTGCCGTCGGCACACGCGGTCGATCGCGAGTATCGCGTCATCACCGCGTTGGCGCAGAGCGACGTCCCGGTCGGGCGCACCTATTGCCT
>DASZZK010000045.1:0-1885 GCA_035544975.1 Casimicrobiaceae bacterium
TGTGAAGACGGTGGAGCAGCGCGTCCCGTATTCCGGGCTGACGATGAACGCGCTCGACAACATGCGCTCCCACTCACGCGACACGCCGGTCATCGGCAATGTAGCGTCCTCGGCCGGCACGCGATCGGCGAGCAGCACAAAGACAGCCGCGCTATCGAGCGTTAGACCGTCGAGCGCAGCTTCGACGCAGCGGGAAACATGACCGGTGAGACCGCGCACGCTTTCACCGTCGGGGTGCCGGCGCATCAACCCGCCTGAAACCCCGTTGATCTCGGTGGTGTACTGAGTCAGAAGTTCCGAAGATAAAGGAGCGGATGAAATCGGCCACCAGGCAAGGCGCGAGGACGAAAGCGTACCCTTGGTACGGTGAGGCCGAGCAACGCGGCCTGGCGGCCGCGCACTGGCCAATGAGGCCGCGAACTATCGAGCGAACTTCTGACTCAGTACACTAGTACACTAGCGCCACGCGGGAACCGCTGGGGAGGTCGCTATGTATCGCAAGATCCTCGTCGCTTACAACGGCACTCCTGAATCGCGATTGGCGCTGGACGAAACGATACGCATTGCGCCGGATGCCTCGGTCGAAGTTCACCTCGCCGGCGTCGTTCATTACCCTTCCGCGTACCTGCTCGCGGGAGAATACGTGCCCGAAGTCGCGCTGGCCGACGAGCGCGAGCACATGGAAGGCGACCTCAAGAACGCGCACGCCCTGCTCGCCGGCCACGGGCTGACGGTGTTCGATCATCTCGTGGTCGGCGAGCCGGTGGATGTCCTGACCAAGCTCGTCGCCGAGCTCGACATCGACCTCCTCATTCTCGGCCACCCGCGCAGCAGATCCTTCGCGCTACGCTGGTGGCGAGGATCGGTCGACGCGGTTTTGATCGACCGGGTTCGCTGCAGCATACTGGTCGCCGCCGACAATCCGGCCCGCCGCGCAAGGTAGCGCACGGCGCCACATCCGGCGCGCGGTAGCGCGCGGCTTCAACTCCGGCACCCGGCAAGCGCTCCGCTTCGATTGCGGCGTACGCGCGGCTCCAAACCGGTGCCCGCCAATGCGCCGACGCTATCGCGCAGGCGCGACGCTGATATCCCCGTAAAGCGCTTCCGAGTTGCCGCTGGTATTGTCGGTGTCGGACATCACCTTGATGGCGGTGACCCTGCCCGGCTCTTCGCCGAACGCGCGGCGGAAATCGTCCACCAGATTGCGCGTGTAGCTGTGCCAGCGGCCGATTCCCTGATCGTCGGCGGCGACCGCGAGCATGCGGATGCGCGAGGTGAGCGAGCTTGTCGTGATCGAATCGACGGCAACCTTGCCGCCCCAGACGTACATGAGCTCGGCATACGGCAATGCCTGACCGGACGCCGACTGGGCAAACGACGAGGCGGCGCGATCGAGCACGCTCAGCTTGCTGGTGTCGCCGGAGAACGAAACCATCACGCGCACGGGGGCGTCTTCGCGCGCGCGGCTATGAGTCTCCGCCCCGGGAATGCCCTGGATCACCTTCCACCGCCACGACAGAATCGGAAAAGCGCGAGGGTCGAATTCGGTACGAAATGCCATCAGCGAGGCGCTGCCGCGAGCAGTCGCCTTCAGCACCACGACCCCTTCGTCGACGACAGTCGAATATTCGGTCTCCTTCTTCGTATGCGACAGCGGCACGTGCTGCCATCCCGCCGGCGCCGCACCGGCTTGCGTTCTCGAAAAACGCGTAATCTCGGGCGGCGCTTGCGCGAGCGCCGCTTGCGCGAGGGTCGCGACGCAAAAGACCACTATCGCGGCTTTCACGGCGGTGTCCCCGTCGCGCATTTCGTCTTGCCGTCGCGAAGGATGCAAATAGTCATGAGCTGTCCATACCCATCACGGGCCTCGACGCGCCAGAGGTCG
>DASZZK010000046.1:0-1883 GCA_035544975.1 Casimicrobiaceae bacterium
CGAGGCTGGACGCGACCGAGCCGCGACTGCACTCGTTCGTTACCGTACTTGCCGACCGCGCGTTACGCGACGCGAAGCAGATGGAAATGCAACTGCGCCAGCGCAAGCCTCCAGGTCCGCTGGCCGGCGTGCCGATCTCGGTCAAGGATCTGATTGCAGTCGGCGGCGCGCCGCTGACTTTTGGATCGCGCAGCATGGCGGACAACGTCGCGCCGCACGATGCGGTAGCCGTCGAGCGCTTGCGCGATGCCGGCGCAATCATCATCGGCAAGACGACGACCAGCGAGTTCGGCTGCAAGGCGGTTGGGGATTCGCCCCTGACGGGCAGCACGCGCAACCCGTGGGATTTGTCCAAGACCGCGGGCGGCTCCAGCGCCGGCGCCGCGGCCAGCGTCGCCGCGGGCGTGACCTCCATCGCGCTGGGAACCGACGGCGGAGGGTCGATCCGCATTCCGGCAGCGATGACCGGCCTGTTCGGCGTCAAAGCGCAATTCGGGCGCGTACCGGTGTTTCCCGTCGCCGCCAATCCGACGCTGGCGCATGTATGCCCGATCGGGCGTGACGTGCGCGACGTCGCGCTGCTGCTCGGCGTGCTCTCGGGCTACGACGCCCGCGACCCGCATTCCGTGCCTGTTGCCGCGCCCGACTATCTTGCCGCATGCGACCGCGACCCGCGCGCCCTCAAAATCGCCTGGTCGCCGTCATTCGGCTACGCGGCGCCCGATGCCGAGGTGTGCGCCATCGCGGAAGCGGCGGTGCGAACGTTTACCGAGCTGGGCTGCGTCGTCGAAGAAGTCGACGCGCCGCTCGGCCCCGATCCCGCGGCGATATGGACGGCCGAATTCTACGCCGGCGTCGCGGCTCGGCTCGCGCCGACCCTGCGCGAACGACGCGAGCTTCTCGACCCGGAAGTCGCGACGATGGTCGAGCAGGCATTGACGATGGATGCCGAAGCGTATGGTCGCGCGGTGCAGATGCGCTACGTCTTCCGCGAAAAGGTGCGCAAGTTTTTCGGCGAGTACGACCTGCTGCTTTCGCCGACCTTGCCGGTGGCCGGCGTCGATGTCGGCGTCAGCATTCCGCAACGGTTCGCCGACCGCAACCTGGTCACCTGGGTAAGCTATACCTATCCCTTCAACCTGACCGGTCAACCGGCGGCGTCGATTCCGGGGGGTTTCACGCGTGGGGGCTTGCCGGTCGGCCTGCAACTGGTGGCTCGCGCCTATCGCGAGGAGGACCTGTTTGCGGCCGCCGCGGCGTTCGAGACGGCGCGCCCATGGGCGCAACATGCACCGCGCTTGTGAACCGGTCAGTTCGGGCCTGCTATCCGCCTTGGCATCGCCAGCACATTCGCACCCGCATCGCCGCGGACGACGGGCTTTGCGCTGTCCCGCTGCAGCTCACGCCGGATTCTCTGAAACGTTTTTCTGACGTCGGTATGCATACTCGATGTGTAGCGAAAGGACGGGTCCAGAATCGATTTCATTTAGCCTCCGATCGCGGATCCGTGGCTTAAGGTCCCGCAGGTGTGCCGATCATCATTGCCGGCCCCCCACTCGGTCAATCGGACGCACGCTCTTTTCGATGTAGTCCGCCACGACAGCCCGGTAGGACGCCATCCGACGCGCGAGCCCCACGGCCCATAAAACGACCGGGATTTGACAGGACACCGAAGCGTCCCTACGCTCGTGCCGCTTGGGGTGTGAACTCCGGGAGACAATCATGACGCGTGCGACACTTCGCACGACTCGCGCTGCGCTTCTGCTCGCGGTAGTCGTGGTATCACTGCCCTCGGTCGCCTTCGCACAGGCGGACCAGCGCAAGCTCGTGAGCACCGCCACGCTTACCCTTTCCGGGTTTTTGAACGACCCCGACATGCCCTG
>DASZZK010000047.1:0-2244 GCA_035544975.1 Casimicrobiaceae bacterium
GGCAGGCAGACAGCCATGCCGGCGGCCGCGAGCGACGCAGAAATCGCCAGTCGTTTGAGAAAATTTCTTCGTTGCATAATTGACCCCGCAGTGAATGGTTGACGAACGTCCCTGGGCGACCGCCCCCCTTCTTGGCGCAGCAAACGTGCGCCGGCGCGCCGTCGCCTTGTTGCTTCGCACAATCCATGCCACGGGTCGAGACGCGCGCTAACGGTCTGTTTCCATTCGGCAGCGCCAGGTCGATCGACACGAAGAGCTTTTGTCCGACGCTCGGTGATGGATCGGCGCGTTCCAAAGCGGTGCGTCGCGCGGAGCCGTGCACTGCTTTGGAACGAAAGGCTGCGCGCGCCTAGCGCTTAACTTGAATGTGCGAGTGCATTTTCGAGCGGGGAGCTCAAGGCGATCATGCCGCGCTCGACGACAAAGCGAACGACCGCGTCGGCGCCCGCACCGGTCTTGAGATTGGTGAACACGAACGGCCGCTCCCCACGCATGCGGCCCGCGTCGCGCGCCATGACTTCCAGCGACGCGCCCACCATCGGAGCCAGGTCGATCTTGTTGATGACCAGCAGGTCGGACTTGGTAATGCCCGGACCGCCCTTGCGCGGAATCTTGTCACCCGCGGCAACATCGATCACGTACAGAGTCAGGTCGGAGAGCTCCGGCGAGAATGTCGCGGCTAGATTGTCGCCGCCGCTTTCGACAAACACGACGTCGAGATTGCCAAAGCGCTGAGCCAGCCGGTCGACGGCCTCGAGATTGATCGACGCATCCTCGCGGATCGCCGTATGCGGACAGCCTCCGGTCTCCACGCCGATGATGCGCTCCGGCGGCAGCGCCTTGTTGTCGACCAGGAACCTCGCGTCCTCCTCGGTGTAGATGTCGTTGGTGACCACCGCGATCTCGCAGCGATCCCGGAGCGCAAGACAAAGCGCGAGCGTCAACGCGGTCTTGCCCGATCCTACCGGGCCTCCGATGCCCACGCGCAGGGGTTGTGTAATCGTCACGGTTTCCTAGGAGCGGAAAAGCCGCGTGTACTGACTCTCGTGACGGGCGCTTGCCAGGGCGAGACCCGGCGCGAAGCTCGTCACGTCATCGTCGTTGATTGCGCGTGCGCCGGCAACCACGCCGGGAATATGCTCGCCCAATGTTTTCAGCAGACGCTGCCCCGCCACTTGGCCGAGCGGGACGCATTTGATCGCCGCCGCCACCTGCGCTTCAAGCCACGACCAGACATACGCGGTCAGCGCGGCGTCGCTGGCGATGGCGTAGCCGCGCGCGGCAAGCGCGTAAGCGGCGGGCAGCGACAGCGCGGGCCATTCCGCCAGCCGTTCGGTCACTTGCGCATCGAGGATCTCCAGCGCGATGGCGAGCTTCGTAAGTGCGGCGCCCATTTGTTCGGTCTCGGCGCGAAGCTCCGCCGTTTCACGTGACGCGCGGAACCACGTGTCCCACTTGCCGAAGGCGTGCCAGTCGCGCCGCTCGGCGGCGTCCAGCAGCCTCCATGCCACGGCGGCTTCGCCCGGCGCTACGACGTAGTCGAGAAGATCGCCGATCCACGTTGCCGCCGTTGCCGCATCGTGCACGGTGCCTGCCTCGACCACCCACTCGAGCCCCTGCGAATAACTGTAGGCCCCGATCGGCAACGCCGGACTTGCGAGTTGCAGCAGTCGAACCAACGCCAGCGTTGGACCCATCGCCGGATCAATCACCTGCCGGTCTTTCATGATCGCTTTCGCGGGCGAAGCGCAAAATCGTGGATCACGCCGGCATGCTTCGCTTCGCCGGAGTGCTGGTGATGGCCCGCGGCGTACGCGCCGGGCTCGGGCTCGAAGGGCGCGGCCAACGCGGATGTTTCGACGCCGAGGCCGAGTAGCATCTCCGCCAGGACATGATCGGCGGCAAAGCGTAGCCATCCCTCGCCGATCTGGATCGGCGTATGGCGATTGCCGAGATGGTAAGCCGCTCTCGCCAGCGACTGCGCGTCGCTCGCGCGCACCTCCATCAGATCTTCCGCGGCGCTTTCCACGCGCACGACTCGTCCATCGTCCGCCGCCAGGCAGTCACCACCGCGCAGGATCGTTCCGCGCTCGAGAAAGAGCCCTACTTCCTCGCCACTCTCGAGCGTGGTACGCAACCGACTCTTGCACCGCTGTTCGAACGGCAGCGTCAGGGTGTCGTCGGCCTTCGCCGATGCCGGAGCACGGTTGTGCACAATCATCATGCTGGGGCCTGTTAACCCTT
>DASZZK010000048.1:0-3652 GCA_035544975.1 Casimicrobiaceae bacterium
TGGCGGTCAGGGTGCCAAGGGTCATCGAGCTGATAATCGTCATCGGCGCGACCAGACGATAGCCCGTCTGCGAGACATCGCGGATCTCCCATGCCCCTCCCGGCGCCGCGTAGGTCGCGAGCCGGCGTCGAACGACTTCGAGCGCGCGTGCATTCTCATTGCGCAGGCGGCCGAACGTCGCAATCTCGAGCGTGTCGCCAAAGCTGCCCGCGCGCGCGCCAATGCTCGCCAGCGCTCCAATCTCGTCGTCGCGCAGAAATCCCGAGATCTTGGCAAAGCCGACGATCGCGTCGACGCTACCGCTGGCGCTGGTGCGTTCCCCTCGACGTGCGACCGGCCTGAATTCGGGATCGACCTGCGAAGCGAGCTTGGTCAGCAGATTGAGCTGCTCGGCACGGCGCGGCGCACGTTCTGACAAGGGGTCGTTGCGGACCTTCTGCTCAAGCATCACCACGTTCTGCATCAGGACGGCGTGCAGCGGTCGCGTATCCAGAAACACGACCCGGCCTTCGAGTGGATTGGGACCGCGCCGCCTCAGCCCGGTTCTGGAGCCCAAGTCGACATAAAAGCTGGTCACGGTCGAGGCTTCGATACTGAGGCGCAAAGGCGCGCACCATTCGGACAGCTGGTCGCAGACCCACTCGACATGGCGCGGCGAGAGATTGCCGGCATTCATCAGCTGCAGCAGCAGCACCCGCAGATATTCTTGCTCGATTGTGGTCAACACGCTGCCCGCAAGAACGGCTACCGGCTGCCGTTCAATTTGCGCGGTACATGCCATTTGGAAGAGCCCATGAAGGTCGACCCAGCGCGCGGGAATCCATTGCTCGTATCGGTATAGCCGGATTTTTGCGTCGAGGCCCTGGTGGATGATCTGTCGCGCGATCAACTGCGGCAGCAGCGCCTGCCACCTATTATTTTGCGGATGCTGGCTTATTTCGCGTTCGAACGCCTGATAGCAAAGCAGGAATCCTTGCGTCAGATCGAACAGCGCTTGCCACAACTGACTTTCGACACGGGTCGAGCGGTTGCCGTGTTCCAGGTATTGCGCCGTCAGCAATTTCCGCAAAGGTTCGGTCTGGACGTCGAGACGAAAGACCGCCTCCAGCCGCGCCGGCGCCCGGCGTGCGTCGCGCTCGGTGAGCGCGCCGAGCTCGACCAGCAGCGCGGAGTGAACGGCCAGCGGATCGCTGGCCGGAAAGGACGCGAGCCAGCGTTCCGCCGTTTTCGCATCCGCGAGAGGGTCCTTCGGAGACCTGCCTAAACCAAACATCGAAGGGGGCTCGGCGTGGCCGGGTACGATATTTGCACAGCTCCTGTTGTGGTGGGCAGCTGAACAAAGCTCAGACCGAGCGAAGTGCCGGAAGCCATTGTTCCAAAAGCAGGATGATGGGGCAAAGCGCTTCCAGGAGCAATACGGCTGAGCGGTTCGTGGATCGGCCTGACGCGTTGCGGCGACAAATGCCGCTCCACGCCAAGCTGAAAACGACAGCTGAATTCTTTATACTTGTGGCACACAGGAGTACAGAGGAAGACATGGGAATCCTAATTAAGGCTCCGACTCGTCGTACCGACCCCGGGTTGCAACTTGCTATGCCCCCGGCCAACGGCGAAATGCGCGTTCCATTGCACATCCGTGAAGTGGTGCGAATCACCGGCCTGCGACGCGAACAGCTCTACATGTGGCAACGGCGCTACGGGTTCCCGAACCCGGCGCGCGATGGATTTGGCGACCGCGTCTATCCTCCCGACCAAGTCGCGAGGCTCAAAGTCATCAAGCAGCTGCTGTCGGAAGGCTGGCGCGCCGGCGCTGTGGTTCCGCTGGCGGAGTCGGCGCTGCAATCGATGCTCGGCATCGCCGTCGAGGATCCTCAACCGCTGCCCTCCGAAATCGAAGCCGCGGTCAAGCTTCTGGCCGAGCATCGCGTCGGCGAACTGCAGAACCATCTGTCGAAGCTGCTGGTCGGCCAAGGGCTTCGTCGCTTTCTCGAACAAACACTGATCCCGCTGAACGAGGCGGTGCATGAGCACGTGGTGCGCGGCGATATGCAGAACTTTCAGGAGCTGCGCTTCGCGGATCTCGCGCAACGGCTTCTGCGCGATGTGACGCGGCTGGTGCGGCCCACGCGCAACGCAAGTCAGATTCTCGTGGCGACGCCTCCGAACGATCCGAATCAGCTCGGGCTTTCCATCCTCGAACTGCTGCTCTTCACCGAAGGCATCAACTGCCTGACGTTGGGCAGCGGCGTGCCGGCGCAGGAAGTCGCGGGCGCGGCGCACGCCTACCAGGTTTGCCTCGCGATTCTGCTCTTCGACCGGGGCATTTCCGGAAAGATCGCCGGACAGGAAATACGCTCGCTGAGGACCGCCTTGCCTGAAGATATGCCGCTGGTGGTCAGCGGGCGCGCAGTCAATCTGCTGGCGAAGCCGATTCCCAATGTGCGCACCGCCGCCGACTTCAGCTCGGTCATGGCGATCATGCGCGAGCTCAATATCGTACCCGCCGCTCCGGTGGGGGTGCAGCAGCGTGCTTGAAACGGTCGCGTTTCGCTGGCCCTGGCGGGTGATCGCGCTGGTGGCGGTCGCCGCGTTGAGTTACTGGGTGTGGCGCGGTTACCAGCAGCCGGATTTCATTCTCGACTTCGCGAACCTGCGATTCTGCTAGTGTACTGAGTCAGAAGTTCCGAAGATAAAGGAGCGGATGAAAACGGCCGCCAGGCAAGGCGCGAGGGCGAAAGCGTACCTCTTGGTACGGTGAGACCGAGCAACGCAGCATGGCCGCCGCTCATTGGCCAATGAGGCCGCGAACTATCGAGCGAATTTCTGACTCAGTACACTAGTGCTCTTCCAGGAACGAATGTAGCTTGCGCCGGTCGCGCTTGGTCGGGCGACCAGAAACACGCGGTGCGCTCGCGGCGGCCGCTCTGCGTCTGGCGATTTCTTCTTCGCGCGCGGCCGCGTCCTCCGGCGATTCGCGATACAGCTTTGCCGCCTCGCTCGCCGGCCCGCGCTTGTCGGACACTAGGGCGACCTCTACCTTCCAGACCATCGCATCCTTGCGCAAGCTGATCCGCGCGCCTGTCTTGACCGCGTACGACGGCTTGACGCGCTGGTCGTCGACGCGCGCGCGTCCCGCCTCGATCGCTTGTGCGGCGATGCTTCGGGTCTTGTAAAACCGGGCCGCGTAAAGCCATTTGTCGAGGCGAACGCGAGGGTCAGGCTTCTCCGGCATAAGGCTGCATCCAGTCGGCGGTAGCGCTTGCCTCGGCGGTGTGTTCCGCACGCAGCGCCGTGACGACCCGTTGGCGATCGGTCACACTCCGATTCTGCGACAGCTTGAGCTTGGTATCCACCCGCTCAATCAGCAGCCGGAAGGCCACGATCGCGTTCACCATTGCGTCGAGGTCCCGGCCCTTGAGCTGCAACCGCCACGGTGCGGCACGACCGGATTCGAAGCGCTCGATCATCTCGTGCAGGATGGCGAGCGTGTCCGCACGATCCTCCACCAGCTCGACGCGAGCATGGACATGAACGACGGCGTAGTTCCAGGTCGGGACCGCTTTTTCAGGCTCGGCGTACCACGACGGAGACACATACGCATGGGGACCATGGAACAGAGCCATGGTCGGACCGTCGGCGAACTGCCGCCAAT
>DASZZK010000049.1:0-8042 GCA_035544975.1 Casimicrobiaceae bacterium
CAATCAGGTCCTGCGGGGAGTTCTTCACAAGTACGCCTCGCAGCGAGCGCTGCTGGGATGGATCGATATCCATACCGGGCTCGGACCTCGAGGCCACGGTGAAAAGATCTACGCCGGACTCGACTATGCCGCGGACATCGCGCGCACCAACGCGTGGTGGGGCGATGACGTGACATCGTTCCTGGATGGGACATCGACCTCCGCGCCGCTCACCGGCATCAACGGTACCGCAGCGCATGACGAATGCCCCAACGCCGCATTTGCGGGTATCGCGCTCGAATATGGTACTTACCCTGTCGAGCAGATACTCGAAGTATTCCGGGCCGAGCACTGGATCCACAATCACCCGAAGGCGCCCAAGGCGCAGCGAAAAGAGATCAAGCGTAATCTGCGCGACATGTTCTACGTCGATGCCGACGATTGGAAGCAGATGGTGTACACGCAGGCGGTCGACGGCTGCAGGCGAGCCATCGATCATCTCGGCGAGATGCGGACGTACGCCTAACGAGCCATCGAAACCGAAGGAGTGCAACAATGAATACCATTCAACAACTGCTGGCGCGTGCGTCGGTCGTCCTGGTCGTGGCCACGTTGACGGCGCTCGGCGCATCGGCGGCGCCGTTCCGGTTTGCCGATCAGGGCGACGCCCTTTCGATGGATCCCCATTCGCTCAACGAGTCGCTGCAGCTCACCATCACCGCCAACATTTTCGAGCCGCTGGTGGGGCGCGGCAAGAAGCTGGAGCTCGTTCCGCTGCTGGCGACGACATGGAAGCAGACCGCGCCCACGGTGTGGCGCTTCACCTTGCGTCAGAACGTAAAGTTCCACGACGGCACGCCGTTCAATGCGGACGACGTCATATTTTCGTATGAGCGCTCCAAGGCCGACGGGTCCGACATGAAGACCAAGATCGGAACGATCAAGGAGATGAGGAAGATCGACGACTACACGGTCGACTTCGTCACCAACGAACCGTTTCCCATCCTGCCCGACACCATCAACACCTGGTTCATCATGAGCAAGGTGTGGTGCGAAAAGAACAATTCCACGACGCCGGTCGACGTGCGCAAGGGCAAGGAGAACGCGGCGACGCTGCGCGCCAACGGAACCGGTCCGTTCATGCTGAAAACGCGCGAACCGGGCGTGCGCATCGTGTTCGCGCCGTTTCCGGGCTACTGGGACAAGGTCGAGAGCAATATCACCGAGGCAACATTCACGCCGATCAAGAACGACGCGACGCGGGTCGCCGCGCTGATCTCGGGCGACATCGACATGATGGAGCCGGTACCGCTGCAGGACATCGAGAAACTGAAGGCCGTCCCGAATCTAACGGTGCTGCAAGGTCCGGAGCTGCGCACGATTTTCCTCGGCATGGACCAGTCGCGTGACGAGCTCCTGTTCTCGAACGTGAAGGGCAAGAATCCGTTCAAGGATAAGCGCGTCCGCCAGGCGTTTTATCAGGCGATCGATATCGAGGCGATCAAGAGTCGGATCATGCGCGGCGCGGCGACGCCGACCAATCTGATGGTTGCTCCGGGAGTGAAGGGGTTCGTCCCGGACATGAACAAGCGTCTGCCGCACGACGTCGCTGCCGCGAAAAAGCTGCTCGCCGATGCCGGTTATCCCAACGGCTTCGAGGTCGGAATGAACTGCCCCAACGACCGTTACGTCAACGACTCCGCCATTTGTCAGGCGGTCACGGCGATGCTGGCGCAAATCGGGATCAAGGTAAACCTGATGGCGGAAACCAAGGTCACGTATTTCCCGAAGATTCTTTCGCGCAATACTTCTTTCTACATGCTTGGATGGACGCCGGACTCGTACGACGCCCAGAACGCGCTCTTCGCCCTGATCATGACTCCGTCGCCGGCCGGGCAGGGGCTTTTCAACCTGGGCACCTATTCCAACAAGCGCGTCGACGAGCTCAGCGCCCAGATTGCCAGCGAGCTCGACCAGACCAAGCGCAACGCGATGATCGCCGAGGCATTCAAGATCCACAGCGACGAAATCGGCCACATTCCGCTTCATCAGCAGGCGTTGGCCTGGGCGATGAAAAAGAACGTTGAGCTGGTGCAGCTTGCCGACAACTTCAATCTGCTCAAGTGGGTCGTCATCAAGTGACGCATCCGTCCAAGAGCAAGACGCGAAGCGTCGCGGCGATTGGCAACGGATGCGTCATCCCCGCGAAGGCGGGGATCCAAGTTTGCGTAAAGAGCCAATGGATTCCCGCTTTTGCGGGAATGACGGCGGAGCCATGAGTGCCGCGACCACACCGTCTCGCCTTGCCCGCTGGTGGGGCAGCGATCTGGCGTACAACTTTCGGCGCTCGCCGGTGGCGGTCGTATCGGCGGTGGTGCTCTTCATCTGCCTTGGCGCGGCGCTCTTTGCGCCCTGGGTCGCGCCGCACAATCCATTCGACCTGGCGACGTTGAACCTTATGGACGCGCTGACGCCTCCCCACGGCGTGGCCGGCGCACGTCCGGAATATTTGCTCGGCACCGATGATCAGGGCCGCGATCTTCTGTCGGCGATCATGTTCGGCGCGCGCATATCGCTGCTCGTCGGTCTTGCCTCGGTGATATTCGCGATGGTGCTCGGCGTGAGCCTGGGCCTGATCGCCGGATATGTCGGCGGCAAGCTCGATGCCTTCATCATGCGCATCGCCGACGTTCAGCTCTCTTTTCCGGCCATCCTGATCGCCTTGCTGATCGACGGCGTGGCCCGCGCGGTGCTGCCTCGCGATTCGCACGGTCCGGTGGCGTTGTTCGTATTGATCTTCGCCATCGGCATTTCCAACTGGGTGCAATATGCGCGGACCGTTCGCGGCTCGACCATGGTGGAGAAGAACAAGGATTACGTCCACGCCGCGCGCGTGATCGGCATCCGCCCGCTGGGTATCATGCGGCGCCACCTGCTGCCGAATGTGATGGGACCGGTCCTGGTGCTGGCGACCATCAATATTGCGACCGCGATCATCACCGAAGCGACGCTTTCGTTCCTCGGCATCGGCGTGCCTCCGACGCAGCCTTCGCTCGGAACGCTGATTCGGGTCGGCAACGATTTTCTTTTTTCGGGCGAGTGGTGGATCACGGTTTTCCCGGGCGCGGCGCTGGTCATCATGGTGCTCGCAATCAATTTGCTGGGCGACTGGCTGCGCGACGCGCTCAATCCGAGGCTGCAATAATCGCCGGGCCGACGACGGCGTGAAGTCCGCGGATCCGCTGCTGGTCGTCGAGCATCTCCGCGTGGAATTTCCCACGCGGCACGGCACACTGACCGCGGTCGACGACGTCTCGCTGTCGATCGCCGCAGGCGAGGTGCTCGGGGTGGTGGGTGAATCGGGCGCCGGGAAGTCGATCACCGGAGCCGCGATCATTGGCTTGATCGATCCTCCCGGTCGCATCGCCGGCGGAGAGATTCGTCTCGGCGGGCGCCGCATCGACAACCTGTCGCAGGAAGCGCTGCGCCGCATTCGCGGCCGCGAAATCGGCGCCGTGTTCCAGGACCCGCTGACGTCGCTCAATCCGCTCTATACCATCGGCCGGCAGCTTGTCGAAACCATCACCACGCACCTCGATCTGGGACAGAGGGCCGCGCGCGAGCGGGCGCTGGACCTGTTGAACGAAGTCGGAATTTCGGCACCCGAGCGGCGCATCGATCATTATCCGCATCAGTTCTCCGGCGGGATGCGACAGCGGGTGGTGATCGCCCTCGCGCTGGCGGCGAAGCCGAAGCTGATCATCGCCGATGAGCCGACGACGGCGCTCGACGTGTCCATCCAGGCGCAGATCATCGCGCTGCTCAAGCGGCTTTGCCGCGATCACGGCACCGCGGTGATGTTGATCACGCACGACATGGGCGTGATCGCAGAGACCGCCGACCGTGTCGCCGTCATGTATGCCGGTCGTGTGGCCGAAATCGGGCCGGTCGCGGACGTGATTCATCGGCCGCAGCATCCCTATACCACCGGCTTGATGGGATCGATTCCGTCGATCGTCGCCGAGCGCGAGCAGCTCGCGCAGATCGACGGGACGATGCCGCGCCTGACGGCGATACCCAACGGCTGCGCGTTCAACCCGCGCTGCCCGCACGTATTCGAGCGCTGCCGCCATGAGCGCCCCGACCTGATGCCGGCCGGCAGCACGCTGGCGGCGTGCTGGCTGCACGCGCACGACGTGGTTGCTGTCCGATGAGTGTCGGCGCAATGCCGGTCGAGCGTGCGATGGGCGTCCCACTGGTCGAACTGATCGACGTCGCCCGCTATTTCGATGTCTCGGCGCCGTGGCTCAACCGCGTGATCGAGCGCAAGCCGCGGCAGATTCTGCGCGCCGTCGATGGCGTCAGCTTCGCCATCGAAAGAGGCGAGACCCTGGGCCTTGTCGGCGAATCCGGCTGCGGCAAGTCCACCGTGGCGCGGCTCATTGTCGGCCTCTACCGCCCGACCCGCGGCGAGATCCGCTATGCCGGGCGGCGGGTCGACTTCGCCGATCCGGAGCTCGCGCTGCGACGGACCATGCAGATGATCTTTCAGGATCCCTACGCGAGCCTCAATCCGCGCTGGAGGGTCAAGGACATCGTCGCCGAGCCGATCCGCGCCCACGGACTCGCCCAGACGCCGGCGGCGCTGGCGGCCAAGGTCGTCGGGCTTCTGGAGCAGGTCGGCCTCGGCGGCGCCGATGGGGCGAAATACCCGCACCAGTTTTCGGGCGGCCAGCGACAGCGCATTTCCATTGCCCGGGCGCTGGCGACCGATCCGGCGTTTTTGATCTGCGACGAGCCAACTTCCGCGCTCGACGTCTCGGTCCAGGCCCAGGTCCTGAACCTGATGCGCCGCCTGCAGCGCGAGCTCGGACTTACGTATCTGTTCATCTCGCATAACCTCGCGGTGGTTCACCACATCGCCGACCGCGTCGGGGTGATGTATCTCGGCCGCATCGTCGAGTTCGCGCCGACTCGGCGCTTGTTCACTTCGCCCCAGCATCCGTACACGCGCCTGCTGCTGGCCGCGGTGCCGGATCTGGCGATGACCGGCGTACCGCGCACCGCGGTCGGCGGCGAAGTGCCCAACCCACTCGATCCGCCCACCGGGTGCGCCTTTCATCCGCGCTGCCCCTATGCCAACGAACGCTGCCAGCTTGAAACACCACTGCTGAAGGTCCCGCCAGGCGAGCCGGGCGGGGCCCAAGTCGCGTGTCACGCAGTGGAGGAAGGACGCCTCGCGCCGGTCGCATTGGCGGTGCCTTGAACAGGCCGGGCGCCCTCGTGAATCGGCTATAATCCGTTTCTTTTGAACGGCATCGCCTGGGCTTCGGCGCTTGCCTTGAGAAATCCGGGTTGTCTCCAGCGATCGCCTCCTCGAGGCGCTGGGTCTGTCCAGAAGAATTCGAATTGCGCCTCATTCAGATCAAGCTGGCCGGCTTCAAGTCATTCGTCGATCCGACGATCATCGCCACCCCCGGTCAACTCGTCGGCATCGTCGGTCCCAACGGTTGCGGCAAGTCCAACGTCATCGATGCGGTGCGCTGGGTTCTCGGCGAATCGAGGGCATCGGCCTTGCGAGGCGAGTCGATGCAGGACGTGATCTTCAACGGAGCAGGGGATAGGGCGCCGGTGGGTCGCGCCTCGGTCGAGCTGTTCTTCGACAACAGCGAGGGCAGGATCGGCGGCCAGTGGGGCCAGTACGCCGAGCTTTCGATCAAGCGCGTCCTCACCCGCGATGGCGACTCGACGTACTACATCAATAACATTCCGGTACGTCGGCGCGACATTCACGATCTCTTCCTCGGCACGGGCCTGGGACCGCGCGCCTACGCCATCATCGAGCAGGGCATGATCTCGCGGGTGATCGAGGCCAAGCCGGAAGAGCTGAGAATATTTTTGGAGGAAGCCGCGGGCGTTTCCAAGTACAAGGAGCGGCGCAAGGAAACGGAGGCGCGCTTGAGCGACGCGCGCGAAAATCTTTCCCGCGTTGAAGACATCCGCAGCGAGCTCGGCGCGCAGCTCGCCAAGCTCGATGCTCAGGCCAGGGTCGCCACCGAATATCGCGACCTGGAAGCGCGGCTCAAGCAATCGCAGCACATGATGTGGTTCGCCAAGCAGCAGGACGCGGTGCGCTTGCGCGAAAAGCACGGCGCTGAAATCGCCAACCTCAGCGGCGGCTTCGAAGCGCTTCAGGCCGAGCTCCGCGCCGCGGAAGCGCGGCTGGAGGCGCTGCGCGCCGACCACTATCGTGCCGGTGACGAGATGCACGAAAAGCAGGGCGCGTTCTACGCCGCGAACGCGGAGGTGACGCGCCTCGAGCAGCAATTGCAGTTCGCGCGCGAGAACGAAGGCAGGCTCGCGCAACAGGTCGAGCAGATCACCGCTCAGGTGGCCACGTTTACGCTCCAGCTGGACGCAATCGCGAAGGACTCACGATCCGCGGAGCGCGATCTCGAAGCGGCGATCGCGAAGCGCGAGACGGCCGGAGAAGAGGAACGCGCCGCGACGGCCGCGCTGCCGGCGCTCGAGCAGTCTGTCGCCGAAGCGTCTCGGCTGATGGCCGAGATTCAGCAGCGCATGAACGAAATCGAGCAGGCGATTCGCGTCGGAGATACGCGTCGCGAGAATGCTACCAAGGTGCTCGCGGCGCTGGGTGCGCGCCGCGAACGGCTCGACACCGAAGCGCGCGAGCTTGTGCAGCCGGTGAGCGACCCGATCGCCGCCGTCGCCGAACAGCTCGAGCAGGAGAATGCGGACCTGGCGGGACGCGAGACCGCGCTTGGCGAGCTCAACGCCATCGTCCAGTCGCTTCAGGAGCGGCATCGCGCCACCAGCGACACGTGGCAGGAGGTCAGCCGCGCGCTGACCGATCTCGAAGCGCGTTCCGAGGCGCTCGCCGAACTGCAGGCCAAGATCGACAGCGGCAAGGACTCCGCCGCATGGCTGGCCGGTAAAGGGCTGCAAAATGTTCCGCGGCTGTGGCAGCAGCTCGATATCGAGCGCGGATGGGAAGATGCGCTGGAAGCGGTGCTGCGCGAGCGCCTGAACGCGCTCGAGCTGCCGTCGCTCGATGCCGCGCTGGCGTGGATCGATCCCAATGCGGCACTTCCCGGGCGCGTCGCAGCCTACGCGCCGGCGGCGGAGAGTTCGCCATCCAAGCCGACCTTCGACGCCTTGTTGGTCAAGGTCAAGACCTCCCGAAGCGAGCTGTCGCGCGTGTTGGCCGACTGGCTCGACGGCGCCCGCTGCCGCGACGATCTCGAAAGTGCTCTGCGCGACCGGGCGACGCTGGCACCGGGCGAGAGCTTCGTCACCCTGGCCGGACACATCGTCAGCGCCGACGCGGTCAGTTTTTTTGCGCCGGACAGCGAGCTTCACGGCGTGATCGCGCGACAGCGCGAGCTGGCCGAGCTGAAGCAATCCATTACCCTTGCGCGCGCCGACACCGCGCGCGCGGAATCCGCCAGCACCGCCGCGGAGAACGAGCTCAAGGCGCGCCGGCAGGAGTATCACGGCGAAAGCATGGCCTTGTCGTCGCAACAGCGCCGCTGCCACGACCTCGAGCTGGAGCTGATGCAATTGCGGCAGGCGGCCGAGACCGCGCAGCGCCGCCGCACCCAGATCGCCGACGAGCTCATCGCGCTCGACCGCGACGAGGCGAGCGAGCGCGAATCCCTGGCGGCGATCGACGTCGAGGTCGACACCGGCAGGCGGCAGTTGGCGGAGGCCACGCAGCGGCAGGAAAGCTCCCGCGAGCGCTATGAGGCGGAGCTTGCGCTGGCCACGGGACGCGAGCGCACCCGACTCGCCGAACGCGTTGCCCAGGAGGCGGGCTTCGCCGAGCGATCGTGCCGCGAGCACATTGCCGAGCTGGTCCGCCGCTACGAGGGCATCGCGGCGCAAATCGCGCAGCAGCAGGCATTGGTTGCGCAGGTCGCCGACGAGCGGCGACAGATCGACTGGAGCCCGGTGGAAGCGTCGCTTCAGGCGCAGCTTGCATCGCGGGGAAGCGCCGAGCAGGCGCTCGCGGCCGCGCGCGACCGGCAAGAGTCCTTAGGCTC
>DASZZK010000050.1:0-2501 GCA_035544975.1 Casimicrobiaceae bacterium
GGCTGCCAAGCGGCATTCGACGCTCGGCTTTTCCGCGCCAGCTGCGGATATGCTATACGCATACGCGGCGGCGGCTCGGCAGTTGTGGCGCATTGCGCTGCCAATGACGCGCTGCGTCGGCGATGACCTATACGGCGCGGTTTTGCCCGGCGTTTCAATCTGCCATCGAGGGGCAAGGTCTGCCGATCCGGAGCGAAATCCCGGCCCCATGAACTCCTTACCGCCACCGCCGTTTCGCTGTATACCCAGCGCATGAGCAACGACTATCCTCTCGCACGGGTCGCCAATGAATCGCCCCTCGATACGGGCCGAGGACAGCATGTGCTCGCACTGGCTGCGCCGGCGCCGGGAGTGGCTCTCTGGTTGTGCCATCTCGATCGCGCCTCCGCCGATATTGGGACTCTTTCACCATTGCTCTCGGCGCAGGAACAGGCACGTGCTGAGCGTTTCGGAATCGCCCTACTGCGTCGACGCTGGATTGCGGGTCGCGCGACGCTGCGATCATTGCTGGGACGCACACTCGAAGTCGATCCCGCCGCGGTTCGACTGCGGCGCGGTGTTCGCGGCCGTCCTGAGCTCGACGGCAACGATGCAGTCGATTTCAACGTCTCGCATACCGGCGATAGGGCGCTGATCGCGATCGCCACCGGCATGCGGGACGGAACGCGCGTCGGTATCGATATCGAGCGCGAGGACCGGCTGGTCAACGCGGATGGACTGGCGCGCAAATTTCTGACCGAGCGCGAGCGCGCCGAGATCGCACCGCTGTCTTTCGACGTCCGCCGCCAGCGGTTCCTCCGGCTTTGGACCTGCAAAGAAGCGATGAGCAAGGCAACCGGCGACGCGTTGTCTGCGCCGTTTCGGCACATGGACGTCACGCTCGACGGCGGCCCGCGCCTGGTCGCCGGCCCGATGCCCTACGCGCCCGCAGCGTGGCAGCTCGTCGCTGCCGCGACCCCGCCCGGCTTGATCGCAAGCTTGGCCATCTGGCGCCGGCCGTAGGACTTAGGGAAGGGCAACAAGACGCCGCCGCGCGCGCGTCAGTCCGCCGACGCCTTGGTGTATTTCCATTTCTTCTGCAACCACAGCCAATCCGCCGGACTGTGACGGATGTCCTGCTCGAGGCTGCGGGCATAGCGCTCGACGATGCGTTTATCCGTACCCTGCGCGTACGGCGGCGCGTCGATCTCCGATAGGCGCACCGAGTAATAACCTCGCCGCACGCGCCGCATCGAGACGTAGAGTACGGTCGCATCGAGAAACTGCGCGATCTTGCCGGCTCCCGTAAAAAATGCCGTCTCCTGATTCAAAAAGTCGGTCCACTGTTTCGGATCGTTCTTTTTCGGCGTTTGATCGGCGATCAGGGCGTAAGTGCGGGCTTTGTCCGCGCGACTCATCAAGTCGAAAATAAACTCCTTGCGCGGAATGAACCTGCTGCCGAAGCGCGCCCGCGCTTCGCGCAGAAAATCGTCGAATGCGGCGACGCGCTGCGGCTGATACACGACATCGATAGTGATCCCGAAATGCGCTCCTGCCGCCAGCGACAACCATTCCCAGTTGCCGTAATGCGCGGTAAGAAGTATCACCGAGCGCTCGGCGTCGACGCATTCGGTCACCAGCTCCGGGTTTTCAAAAGTGACCCGCTTCTTGATCGCATCGGCGCTCGCGCCAAACCCCCAGAACGTTTCCATCAGCGTGTCGGCGAGATTGCGGTATGCGCGTCGCAGGATTGCCGCACGCTCGACCCGGCCTTTTTCTGGAAACGCGTTGGCGATATCGTGCTCGGCGCGATCGCGCCGCCAATGCATGAGATGAAAAGCGACAAAGTACATCAACGCGCCAAAGGCATAGAGCAGCGACAAGGGAACGCGTGTCAGCGCCCTGAGGAGAAATTGCATCGCGATCAGGCGACCGCGACCAGCCGATCGAGCGTTTCGGGATGCTTCAGCAGCTCCTCGCTCGGCGAGCGGTGAACAACCTGTCCTCGATCGAGCACGATCGCTTCGCGCGTGAGCGTCAGCGCGAGACGCGCGTGCTGCTCGACGACGATGACCGCGAATTCCCCCGCGCGAACCAGCTCGCCGATGACTTTCATAAGCTCCTGGACGATGATCGGCGCCAGCCCTTCCATCGGCTCGTCGAGCAGCAGGAGCTTGGGGTTGGTCATGAGCGCCCGTGCGATGGCCAGCATCTGCTGCTCGCCGCCGGAAAGTTGATTGCCGAGATTCAGCTTGCGCTCTTCGAGCTTCGGAAAATATTGATACACGCGGGGTATGCTCCACGGCCCGGGGCGCGAAACCACGCTCAGATGCTCCTCGACGGTGAGCGATGGAAACATGAAGCGTTCCTGCGGGACCCATACCAATCCGGCTTGCGCACGGCGGAACGTCGGCAAGCGCACGATATCCGCGCCCTCCCAAGCCAGACCGCCGCTCTTGAGTCGCGTGAGCCCCATCAGCGTCAGCAGCAACGTCGTCTTGCCGACGCCATTGCGGCCAAGG
>DASZZK010000051.1:0-5152 GCA_035544975.1 Casimicrobiaceae bacterium
CCGCGCTTGTTGAGCGGTCCGAATTTCTCGCCCAGCCCGTACACCGGCTCGCCGGAGCCGAGCGCGAAGGCGGCGAGCCATTGCTGGCCGGTACGCGCGCGGCCAATCACCGGCAGCCGCGTGAAACCGCGGAAGTGCTCATCGGTGATGGAAGCGAGGGCCCGCTGCTCGTCATGAAAGAGCTGGATCGACAGCGGCTCGCCCCCGATCTCCAGGCGCGCGTTGCCGGAAGTGAAGGTCCAGAGGCCAGGTGCGGGCTGCGCCACGTCGCAGCGCTGCGCGCGGCCCAGGACCAGGCCGTAGTCGGGACGGGTATTGGGACCGACCCTGAGCCGGAAGGTGCCGGGCCCGAAACACGCGACTTCGAAGATGTCGCCGGTGTTGGTGGCGAAAGCGGCGCCGGAAGCGGTCGCGCCGAGACTGTTGGGCGCGTCGAGCCTAATGAAGGCGGTCGTATCGAGCTGCATAGGATCTCGCTAGTGTCGGCTATATACGCTTCAGCCGGCGAACTTCGGCTCGGGCAGGCCCGCGACATCGACTCTCATGGCGAAAATCCCACCCGATTCGGGAAGCCGGGCGAGCTCAGCTGCCTCGCGCATCTGACGCGCGGTCGTCACATAGAGCGTGCGCAGGTCGCCGCCGCCAAACGCGCACATCGTCGGACACATCGCAGGGATGGCATATTCAGCCAGCAGCCGTCCCTGCGGCGAGAGCCGCACCACTTTGGCGCCGCGATAAAAAGCGCACCAGTAACAACCCTCGCTGTCTACCGCCGCGCCATCGGGCCGATCGGTTTCGCCGTCGAACTGGACGAACACGCGGCCGTTGGCCGGAGTGCCGCTCGCGCTATCGAAGTCGTATGCCCTGACCCTGCGCGCCGGTGTGTCGGCGTGATACATGGTGCGGCCGTCCGGGCTCCAGGCCAGCCCGTTCGAGATCATCATGTCGTCCAGCACGGGGGTGAGCTCGAGATTCGATGACAGACGATACAGCCGCGCGCTGTTGGCGTCCCGCTGTTCGTTCATGCTTCCCGCCCAGAATCGTCCTTGCGCATCGGCGCGGCCGTCATTGAAGCGGTGATGCGCGGGGTCATACGGCGCGGCCGCGATCTTGCGCTCGAGCCCGCCTTGTCGATCGACAAACCAGATTCCGTCACGCAGCGCCGCGACGAATCCGCCGCCGGCGCGAAAAGCGAAACATCCGATAGCCTGCGGCATCGGCCACGCCCTATTCGTGCCGCGGGCGGGGTCGAAGCGGTTGAGCGACGGCGCGTTGATGTCGACCCAATACAGCGCCTGCTCGTCGACCGACCATACCGGACACTCGCCGAGACTGGCCTTGACGTCGAGCATGCATGCAAAGCCAGATTCCATCGGCAGGGTCAACCGTCCCGCGAAACCAAGATGCTCATCGTACAAGAAAAGCATGCGCCCGGTGTGAGCACGCGGGTGCCTTTATCGCGAGCTGCGCCGCTGCGGTTGAACGCATCGGTCACGTGTGTCACGGGTTCGATCGCGAAAAACGACTTGCCATCGGACTTGTCCGAGGGAACGAACACGACCAGGTAGTCGCAGGCGGGCTCGGCTGCAATTTCCGCGGTGAGCTTGCGCGCCGGCCAGCGCACTGTCACCGGCCGCCGCCAGCCGCCAAAGCAGTTGTCGATAACGCTGGCGCCGATGGGACGCGGCGGATCGAAATTCCATTTGGGCGGTACCGCGTCGAACCGTACCGGCAGGCGCGAAGGATGGGTGTGCCAAACGCCGCGCGCCGCGAAACCGAGCTCGGTCTCTCGGTCGCGATGGAAATAGGGATGCCATCCCAAGCCGAAGGGGAACGGCTGGCTGCCGGTATTCTCGATTTCGAGTCCGAGCTCCAGCCTGACGGCCGACGCATCGGCAATGAGGCCGAACCGCTGCCGCGCGCGATAGGGAAAGGGCCACTCGCGCGCTCGCACCCCGGCCGCGTCGTGCTCGAGCTCGATCGCCAGACGCGAGGCCTCGCGCCGCGTTACGCTCCACGCCCGCTGCCATCCGTTGCCGTGAATCGCGTGCGGTTCGGCATCGATGTAGCGCGTCAATCCGTATTCGCGGCCCGCCCAATGCAGCGTCGCGTCGGCGATCCGATTGGAAAAAGGAATGAGCGGAAAGCAGGCGAAGTCTCTCACCGCACCCTCGGCGAGCGCCCTCGAAGGCGTTGGCCGCAGAATCGCCTGGCCGCCGCACTGAAACGCCGCGATCGAGCCGCCGATGGCGGGCGCGATGACGGCGCGTGCCGATCCGGCGAAGAGCTCGATGGTCTCGATCACGCCGCGGCTCGATTCTGAATGAGAAGTATCGAAGAGGGGATAGCTTCCGCAAAACGCCCGTCATCCCCGCGAAAGCGGGGATCCAAGTTTGGCTCGAGAACCAATGGATTCCCGCTTGCGCGGGAATGACGATATTGATGATTCGTAATAACTCGACAGTTTCAGCCCACTAATACGCACTTTGCGACTTCGTCGGTGCAGCGGACGCCCTGCCGCGCATTTTCGCGAGATATTCCTGCCCCCGGCTGACCACGTACCCCATATCGGAGCCGACCGCGACCCAGGAAAAGCCGTACTCGATGAATTTGCCCGCCATGTCCGGATTCATGCCGATGATTCCCGACGGTTTGCCCAGCCGCTTGCAGGCCTGCGCACCTTCCTTCAGCTTGTCCTGGACCGCGGCGTTGCCGATGTCGCCAATGAAACCCATCGATGCAGATAGATCTCCCGGGCCGATGAAAATCGAATCAACGCCCGGAACGGCGGCGATCGCTTGAAGCTGATCGAATGCGGGCACGGTTTCGATCTGCACGATGACGCAGACTTCTTCGTTGGCGCGCTTGAGGTAATTCGGTATCGTGCCGTAGCGGCTGCCGCGATGCGTCCCGGCGACGCCGCGCACGCCGTCGGGCGGATAACGGGTCGATGCGACCGCGCGCTTCGCTTCGTCCGCGTTTTGCACGAAGGGAAAGAGCAGCGTCTGCGCACCCGCATCCATTGCCCGCTTGACCATCACCATGTCGTTCCACGGCGGGCGCACGATCGCTTGCGCCGGCGTTCCGGCGATTGCCTGCAGGATGCCTATCATTTGCGGCGTGTCGATCGGCGTGTGCTCCATGTCGACCACGAGAAAGTCGAAGCCCACCGACCCGAGCGCTTCGGCGGTCGAAGGTGCTGCGCTCATCAGCCACGCGCCGATGAGCGTCTTGCCCGAGGCGATGGCGCGCTTGAACTGATTGACGGGCAAATCCATGAGGCGGTCTCCGGAAAAAAGTGAGGGCGGGTTTGGGAAATGAGTGGGAGGATTATAATTGCCCTATTGGGGGAGGTTGCGAGCCGCCCTTTCTTTTTGCCCGATTCCCGATGCGCCCGCACTTTTCCCGACCCGCTTTCTTCGAAGGCGTCCGCGACATGACGCCGGTGCTGATCGGCATCGTCCCGTTCGGCATGGTCTGCGGTATCGCCGCGGTTTCCGCCGGCGCCTCGCCGCTCGCGGCGCTGGCCATGTCGGCGATCATGTTCAGCGGGGCGGCGCAGATCGTCGCCGCGCAACTGCTGGCGGCCGGAGCTCCGCTGATGGTGATCGTCCTGTCCTGTCTGGTGGTGGGTCTGCGGTTTCTGGTCTATAGCGCGGCGATGGCACCGTATCTGCGGCCGCTCGATCACCGCTGGCGCAATATCCTGTCGTTCCTTCTTACCGACCAGGCCTTCGCGGGCACCATTCAGCGCTTTCGTGAATCGGGTGACCTGCGCGCCAACGCGTCCTATTTTCTGGGCGGAGGTGTGCTGCTCTGGGTCGTCTGGCAGCTTGCCACGCTTGCCGGCATCCTCGTCGGACAAGTGATTCCCGCGTCGTGGCAGCTCGAGTTTGTCGTGCCCTTGTGCTTCCTCGCGATACTGGCGCCGCTGTTGCGTGACCGCGTCACGCTGCTGGTCGTTGTCGTGGCGGGGGTGGCCGCGATCGCGCTCGACGATATGCCGATGCGCCTGTCGCTGATCTGCGCGGGCCTGATCGGGATTGTCGCCGGTGCCATCGCCGACACGTTCCGTGGACAGCATGAGTAAGGAGGCGACGATCTGGCTGGCGATTTTCGCCGTGGGGGCGATCAATTATGTCGCGCGGCTTTCGTTCATTGCGCTCTTCGCGCGTCGCGACATGCCGCCCCTGCTCGGCCGCGCGCTGAAGCATGTACCGGCTGCGATGCTGACCGCGATCGTCGTTCCCGCGGTCGTTTTCGTGGGGCAGGGCGTGCTCCGCCTCGACCCCGGAAACGCGAAGCTCATCGCGGCGGTGGCGGCGCTTGCCGTGGCCGCTTGGCGGCAAAGCACAACGCTTACCATCGTTGTCGGCATGGCGGTGCTCTGGCTCGCGCAGTATGCATTGAGATAAGATGATCGCGTAGTTGAGATTTTAGCAATCATCAGTATTTGAGGACTATTGATGCGATTCGAAGGCACTGATACTTACATCGCCACGCCTGACCTGATGCTGGCCGTCAATGCCGCGGTCACGCTCGAGCGGCCGCTGCTGGTGAAGGGCGAGCCGGGGACCGGCAAGACCATGCTGGCCGAGGAAGTCGCGCGGAGCTTGAAGCGGCCGCTGGTGCAGTGGCACATCAAGTCGACGACCAAGGCGCAGCAGGGCCTCTACGAATACGATGCCGTGTCACGACTGCGCGACTCGCAGCTCGGTGACTCGCACGTCGGCGACATCGCGCACTACATCAAGCGCGGCGTGCTCTGGGAGGCGTTCGAATCGGAATCGCCTGCGGTGGTCCTCATCGACGAGGTCGACAAGGCGGATATCGAGTTCCCCAACGATCTCCTGCGCGAGCTCGACCGCATGGAGTTTTACGTCTACGAGACGCAGAAGACCATCCGCGCGCGTCATCGTCCGCTGGTGGTGATCACCAGCAACAACGAAAAGGAGCTGCCGGATGCGTTCCTCCGCCGTTGCTTCTTTCACTACATCCGCTTTCCGGACAGGGAAACGATGACGCGCATCGTCGACGTTCACTTCCCTGGATTGAAAAAGAGCTTGCTCAAGGAAGCGCTCGAAGTCTTCTTCGAGCTGCGCGACATCCCCGGATTGAAAAAGAAGCCATCGACCTCCGAGCTCCTCGACTG
>DASZZK010000052.1:0-4992 GCA_035544975.1 Casimicrobiaceae bacterium
GCTCACGCCCTCAGTACTCACGCCGATATCCGCTGCCACAGCGCGAACACGATCACCGCGTAGAACGCGGCGACGATATCGTCTGCCATCACACCGAAACCGTTGTGCCATTCGCGGTCGATGATGTTCGCCGGCGGCGGCTTGACGATGTCGAACAGTCGAAACAGCAGGAACGCGAAGGCCTGCCGTACCGGGTCGGGTCCGACGAAAAAAAGTACCAGCAAAAAGGCGACGACTTCGTCCCAAACGATCGCACCGTGATCCGAAACGCCCAACGCGCGCCCGGTTCGGTCGGCGGCCCACACACCGACGGCAAAAGCGATCACCACCGCAATCAGATAGCCGGCGTCGTCCGTCGTCGCGTGCAACAGCGCCGCCAACGGCAGCGCGACCAGCGTGCCCACCGTCCCCGGCGCCACCGGCGACAGACCGGCGCCAAATCCGAGCGCGATAAAATGCGCCGGGTGCGCGAACAGGAACGCGAGCGTGGGCGTCTTTTTCACGTCCCGCAGTGATCGTAGGCACGCGGCGTGAAAGTCTTTTTCACGCCGCAAAATGATCGTAGGCTTGCGGCAGCGGCGCAAGTGGACGTCCCGACGAATCGCGAACGACCAACCCGGGTTCGGCGACGATGGTTCCGACGCGATGCAGCAGAAGCCCGAGCTCGGCCGCGAGCGCGGCGACGCGCGGATCGTTCGATGGCGCGGCGGTGAAGCATAGTTCGTAATCGTCGCCTCCCGCGAGCAGACACTGGAGTGCGATGTCGTGCGCCGAGCTCGCGAGTCGCCGGTCAAGCGCCTTCGAGCGCGGAATCGCGGCCAGCTCGAGCACCGCGCCCACCTTCGACGCGACGAGGACATGTCCGAGGTCGCCGACCAGGCCGTCCGAGACGTCGATCGCGGCGGATGCGAGACCACGCAATGCGATGCCGAGGGCGACCCGCGGGGCGGGCCACAGGAGCGCGTTCTGACACGCGGCGGCTTCATCGGCGGAAAGAGCAAGGCGGCCGGCGCGATGCGCGAGCGCCAGCGACGCATCGCCAAGCGCGCCGGATATCCAGATGGAGTCGCCTCCGCGTGCGCCGCCACGAAGGAGCGCTTTCCCTGCCGGCACTTCCCCCAATATCGTGACGCAGAGATTGAGCGGCCCGCGCGTGGTGTCGCCTCCGACAAGTTCGACGCCGTGCGCTGCCGCCAGCGCGAAAAAGCCGCGCGCGAAGCCGTTCAGCCATTGCGGATCCGCATCGGGAAGCGCTCCCGCGAGCAAGGCCCAGCGCGGAGTCGCACCCATCGCTGCCATGTCGGAAAGATTGACCGCGAGTGTCTTGTGACCTAGCGCCTCGGGGTCGACGTCGGCGAAGAAGTGGCGCCCGGCCACCAGCATGTCGACCGAGGCAGCGAGTTGGCTGCCTTGCGTCGGCGCGAGCAGCGCCGCATCGTCTCCGATGCCCACCAAGACGCCTCGCGCGTTTCCCGCGCTGTTTTCCGCACGGCGAAAAAACCGGTCGATCAATTCGAATTCGGTCAGCGCCGCCATCGTTGCCGGGCCGGAAGTCTCGGAGGAACCTGAGGGAGCCGACGAAGCGTTTGCGCCAACCGCGTCAGGAAGCGGCACGAGCGCCGAAAATTTCAGGCGCGCGGGCGCTCGCGGCCAGCTTGTCGAGCACGCCGTTGACGTATTTATGTCCGTCCGTGCCTCCGTACGACTTGGCGAGCTCGACGGCTTCGTTGATCGCGACCCGGTAGGGCACCTCCGGCTCGCGCAGCAACTCCCACGCACCGATGGTCAGAATGCTTTTTTCCACCGGTGACAGTTCAGTCGCCGCACGATCGAGAAACGGCGCAAAGGCGGCGACAAGCGTGTCAAACTCGCCGGTAATACCGCGCCAGAGTCCGTCGAAGAACTCGATGTCGCACTTCGCAAATCCGGAACCCTCGGCGAGCTGCGTTCGGATCAGCGCGGGATCGCTTCCCGAGAGCAGCCACTGATAGAGGCCCTGCAGCGCAAATTCGCGCGCGCGCCGGCGAGGGCTAGTCCTCATCGATGGCATCCAGGAGATTGGCCATGTCCACCGCCGCCATCGCCGCCTCGTGGCCTTTGACGCTGGCACGCGCCAGCGCCTGCTCCTCGGTGTCGGTGGTTAGAATGCCGTTGCCAATCGGGATGCCGAACTCGAGCTGCACGCCTGCCAGACCGGACGCCGATTCGGTGGCGACGATCTCGAAGTGGAACGTCTCGCCGCGGATGACCGCGCCCAAAGCGACCAGCGCATCATAGTCTCCGCTCTGCGCCATTCTTTGCAGCGCAAGGGGCGCTTCCAGCGCGCCGGGCACCGTGACAACGGTGATCGACGACTCTTTGGCGCCAGCTTCGCCGAGCGCGCGCAACGCGCCCTCCAGTAGGGGCTCGCCGATCGCGGCATTGAAGCGGGAGAGCACGATGCCGACGCGCATATGCTCGGCACGCATATTGGAGGCGATCTTTCTGGGAGGCATAATGTCGTGGCGGCGCTTTGTATTACGCTCAGTTGTGCTCAGTCATCACTCAGTTACCCGTTGGCCGCGCCGCCGCAGACGCGAAGCCTTGCGGGAGTCGAACGAGGGTCCACGCTTCAGGACGCCGGTGTATCGGCAGGAAGCTCTGGGCGAGCAGGAGGAGCCTCCTCGTGCGCGGTGACCTCGAGATCGAACCCGGCCATGCTCGGCATCTTCCGACGCCGGGCGAGTAGACGCATTTTGCCTACGCTGAGATCGCGCAGTATCTGTGCGCCGATGCCGTAATTGCGCAGATCCATTTTGGTGTCGGCGGATACCTGCTCACCGACCGCACGCTGGCGTAATTCCTGCGCCGACTCGGGCCGGTGCAGCAGCACCAGCACGGCACGCTCGGCCTGCGCCAGCCGCTGCAGCGCGGCAGGGATCGTCCACGAATGCGCACGGCTGCCGTAGTCGAGCAAGTCGACGATCGACACCGGCTCGTGCACCCGGACCACCGTTTCAAGTGCGGCGTCGATGTGGCCGCGAACAAGCGCAAGATGCGTTGCGTCGCTCAACTTGTCGCGGAATGCGATCAAGCGGAAGTTGCCCGCAATGGTGCGTATCGGCCGCTCGCCGATGCGCTCGATCAGGCGTTCATGCTGGCTGCGGTAGTGAATCAGGTCCGCGATGGCACCGATTTTCAGCGTGTGATTGCGCGCAAACTCGACGAGATCGGGCAAGCGCGCCATCGAACCGTCGTCGTTCATGATCTCGCACAGAACCGCGGCGGGTGAGAACCCGGCGAGCCGCGCCAGGTCGCAACACGCCTCGGTGTGACCGGCGCGGGCCAGGACCCCGCCGGCCTGCGCGACCAAGGGGAAAACGTGGCCCGGCTGGACGACGTCTTCGGGGCGCGCGCCCGGCGCGCATGCGACTCGTATCGTATGCGCGCGATCGGCCGCGGATATCCCCGTTGTAACACCTTCGGCGGCTTCGATCGACACCGTGAAATTGGTGCCGTGGAGCGATCGGTTTACCGGCGTCATTGGCGCAAGGCCGAGCTGCCGGGCGCGCTCCTCGGTGATCGGCATGCACACGAGGCCACGGCCGAACCTGGCCATGAAATTGACGATGTCCGGCGTGATGGCGTCAGCCGCGACGACGAGATCGCCTTCGTTTTCGCGCTGCTCCTCATCGACCAGTATCGCCATCCGACCTGCCTTGAGCTCGGCGATGATTTCCGTGATCGGGCTCACCGAAGAAGAAGGCGGCGCCGAGCCCGACGAGGCGCGCGCGCTGTCGATGGCGTGCAGTTTTTGCGCAGTCATTTTGGCGTGGTCGGGCAAGCAACGAGCGATGACAACATTATACGTGCTGCAATGCTTTGCGTCTGCCGCAGCTTCAGTCGCCTTCGAACATGTCCATTGTCGTTGCGAAGAGCGCGCTTTGCGGATCGGCAAACTCGGTAAGCACGCTGAAGTGATGTTTGCCCGGAACGAAAAGCGGCCCGTCGCGCGCCCTCGGACGACAACGCGGCCAGCGTTCCCACAGGCTTCGGCTCTGGCGAATGAACTCCTCTGTCTCGTCCTCCCCCGCTGCCAGCAGCAGCGGCGCGTGCACTCGCGGATCGAGATGGATCGGACTGACCTCGCGCGCGCTTCGCAGGTCGAGGCCAAGATCGCTGTTGAAAGACACGTCAACCAGCGGCTCGAGATCGAACACTCCGCTGATCGATACACCACCGATGATCGGATCAGCCGACGTTCCGCGCGCCATCCAGTCGGTCGCGAACATCATCGCCGTCAGATGCCCTCCCGCTGAGTGTCCGCCGATGACCAGACGCGGCGCTGGGACGCCGTGGATTGCGCCTTCGCGCGTCAGCCACTCGACGGCCTGCCGACACTGTTCCGCGATGTCGGTGATGCGGACGCCGGGACAGAGATCGTAGTTGACGACCGCGACGCCGATGCCTTCGGCGACGAATGGCGGCGCGATGAAGGAGTGGTCTTCCTTGTCCAGGGCGCGCCAATAGCCACCGTGAATAAACAGCAGTGCGCCACGCGGGCGCTCCGCCGGAAAGAGATCGACGGTTTGTTTCGGCCCGGCGCCATAGCGAACATCGCGCACCACGCGCATCGACGCGCGCACTCGCCCGCTGTCGGCGGCCCAACGCGCGAACCATTGTGCATGATCTGGAAAGGCCGCTCGCAGATTGTATTCGCGCTCGGCGAAGGCGGCCCCGGATGAAGTCATGCCACGACGTTTGTCAAAATCAGGCCGGAATCATGTCTGCACCACCGGCTCATCGATGATGATCTTGAGCTCGCCGAGCGACTCGATCCGTCCGACCAGCGCGTCGCCGGCCACCACCGCGCCGACGCCCGACGGCGTACCGGTAAAGATCAGATCGCCGGGCAAGAGCTCGTAGTATTGCGAAAGAAAATGCAACACGTGCGGCACGTCCCAGATCATGTCGGCCAGATCGCCCTGCTGCTTCACCGCGCCGTTCACCTCG
>DASZZK010000053.1:0-8189 GCA_035544975.1 Casimicrobiaceae bacterium
ATTCACGACGCGGTCGCCGATGACGATTTCGCCGGCGGTGATTGCCTCGAGCCCGGCGACCATGCGCAGTAGCGTCGACTTGCCGCAGCCGGAGGGCCCGACGATGACGATGAACTCACCGTCCACGATGTCGATCGAGACACCGTGGATCACTTCGTCGGTGCCGTAGTTCTTGCGAACGTCGCGAAGTTGCACTTTAGCCATGGTTTCGTTCCGTATACCCGAATCACGCGCTCTTAATCTTTGCGCCGATCCCTCTCCGCCGTCATTCCCGCGAAAGCGGGAATCCATTGGCTTTTAATTCAACATGGATCCCCGCGTGCGCGGGGATGACGCATCCGTAGCCAATTGCCGCGACGCTACGCGTCTCGCTCTTGGACGGATGCGTCACTTTTCCGTATCGACCAGGCCCTTGACGAACCACTTCTGCGTCAGCAACACGAGGAGCGCCGGGGGCAGCATCGCGAGCATGGCCGTGGCCATGACCAGATTCCATTCGGTGGCAGCTTCACCGCCCGCGATCATCCGCTTGATGCCGATCACCGTCGTGTACATCGATTCATCGGTCGTCACGAGCAGCGGCCACAGATACTGGTTCCAGCCGAAGATGAAGAGGATCAGGAAGAGCGCGGCGATGCTCGGCCGCGACAGCGGCACGACCACGTCCCAGAAAAAACGCATCGGGCCGGCGCCGTCGATCCGCGCCGCTTCGGCCAGCTCGTCGGGAATGGTGAGGAAAAACTGGCGAAAGAGAAACGTTGCTGTCGCGGAGGCGATCAATGGCACCGTCAGACCAGCGTAAGTGTCCAGCATATGCAGGTCCGAGACGACCTTGAACGTCGGCAGGATCCGCACCTCGACCGGCAGCATCAGCGTGACGAAGATCATCCAGAACGCCAACGTTCGAAAGCGGAAGCGAAAGTAGACGATCGCGAACGCCGACAGCAACGAAATGGTGATTTTCCCGATGGCGATGACCAGCGCCGACACGAGGCTGTTGAACATCATGTGGCCGACGGGCGCAGTCGTCACGTTGGTCGACGCGCCCTGGGACAGCACTTTCGTATAATTTTCGATCAGATGCGATCCCGGCAGCATCGGCATCGGGGATTGCAGCACCTCGTCCACCGCGAGTGACGACGCGACAAACGTGACATAGACCGGCAACGCGACGAGCGCCACGCCGATCACCAGGATCAGGTGGGAGAAAAACGTCAGGATCGGCCGATTCTCGATCATTAGTATTGGACCTTGCGCTCGACGTAGCGGAACTGCACGACGGTAAGTGTGATCAGGATGACCATCAGCACCACCGACTGCGCGTACGAGCTGCCGAGGTCGAGGCCCTTGAAGCCGTCGGCGTAGACCTTGTAGACGAGGATTTGCGTAGCCTGCCCCGGCCCACCGCCGGTCGCGGCGTCGATGATGGCGAACGTCTCGATGAAGGCGTAGATGATGTTGACGACGAGCAGGAAGAACGTCGTCGGCGACAGCAGCGGGAATACGATGGTCACGAAGCGCTTGACCGGACCCGCCCCGTCGATCGCCGCGGCCTCGATCAGCGATTTCGGAATCGACTGAAGACCGGCCAGGAAGAACAGGAAGTTGTAGCTGATTTGCTTCCAGATGGCCGCGACAACGACCATGACCAGCGCGTGCGTGCCGTTGAGCAGGGGATCCCACGGAATGCCGAAGCCCTTCAGCCAATGGGCGACGATGCCGAGCGTCGGGTTGAACAGAAACAGCCAGAGCACCGCGGCGACAGCCGGCGCGACCGCATAGGGCCAGATCAACAGCGTCTTGTAGACCGTTGCGCTTCGAATCACGCGGTCGGCGAGCACGGCCAGCAGAAGCGAAATCGACAACCCGAGTATCGCGACCAGGAACGAGAACACCGCGGTCACCCTGAACGACGCGAGATACTCGTCGTTGCGGAACAGGTCCTGGAAATTCTCGAACCACACGAACTGCGTGGCGTTGCCGAAGGCGTCCTGCACCAGCAGAGATTGATACAGGCATTGCGCCGCGGGCAGGAAAAAGAAGACGAGCGTGATCGCCATCTGCGGCGCGATCAGCGCGTACGGCAGCCAGCGCGATTCGAAGCGGGCGCGTTTTTCCATTGACGGTGCCTGCGAGTCCTCGCCTATTCTACGCGGCCGATCCTCACCCCAGACCCTATCTTCTTCGCTGCAGAGAGTCGGCTAATTAATCCTGACTTGCCCGCTACTCCGAACCGATTCCGCACGATCCGCCGAATTAAGCGGCGCTGCCGAAGGACAGCGCCGCTTCAATTCGGCGAGTTAGTACGTCGGCATTGCCGACGTACTAACCCTTGTTGGCCTTGTTGAAGCGCTCGATGATCTCGTTGCCACGCTTTGTCGCGTCGTCCAAGCCCTGCTTCGCCGTCTTCTTTCCAGCCCACACGGCCTCGAGCTCCTCGTCCATGACGTCGCGGACCTGCGGAAAGTTGCCGGCGCGCACGCCGCGCGAATTGGCGGTCGTCTTGACGATCATCTGCTCGACCGCCACATTGGTGCCCGGGTTCTTCTCGTAGAAGCCGGACTTCTTGGTCAGCTCGTACGCGGCCATCGTGATCGGCAAGTACCCCGTCGCCTGTGAGAATTCCGCCTGGACGTCCGGCTGCGAAAGGAAGGTCAGGAACTTGGCCACGGCCTTGTACTCTTCCTTTTTCTTTCCGCCCATGACCCACAGGCTCGCGCCGCCGATGATCGTATTCTGCGGCGCGCCGGCCACGTCGGCGTAGTAGGGAAGGGTCGATTCCGCGAACTTGAACTTGGCGTTCTGCTTGATCGTTCCGTAGGCGGCTGACGACGTGGTCATCATCGCGCACTCCCCGCTATAGAACTTGGCTTCCGGCTCGTTCTTGCGCCCGCCGTAGACGAAATAGCCCTTCTTGATCCAGTCCTGCATGTTCTCGATGTGGCGAACCTGGACCGGACCGTTGAACACCAGCTTCGCGTCCGACCCGGCGAAGCCGTTTTCCTTGGTGAGGAAGGGCACGTTGTGCCAGGCCGAGAAGCTCTCGAGCTGCGTCCACGTCTGCCAGCCGGTGGTGAACGGACAGGCGTGCCCCGAAGCCTTGAGTTTCGCCATCGCGGCGACAACTTCCGGCCAGGTCTGCGGCGCGCGGTTGGGATCGAGCCCCGCCTTCTCGAACGCGTCCTTGTTGTACCAGAACACGGTTGTCGAGCTGTTGAACGGGAAGGACAGCATCTGGCCCTTCGCATTCGTGTAATAACCCGCCACCGCCGGTACATACACCTTCGGGTCAAATTTCTCACCCGCTTCGGCCATCACTTCGTACACCGGCTTGATCGCGCCCTTGGCGGCCATCATCGTGCCGGTCCCGACCTCGAACACCTGCAGCAGTGCCGGCGCGTTACCCGCGCGGTACGCGGCAATGGCTCCCGCCATCGCTTCCGGATAGCTGCCCTTGTAGACCGCGGTAACCTTGTAGTCGCTCTGGCTGTCGCTGAAGCGCTTGGCCAGCGCGTTGACCCTGTCGTTGTTGGCCCCGGTCATCGCGTGCCACCACTGGACTTCCGTGACTGCCTGCGCCTGCGCGGCCAGGCCGAACAGTGCAGCTGCCAGCGCCACGCGCACGAAGCTCGATTTGTTGCTCTTCATTGTTTCCTCCTCAGGAACAGATTCTGATTATGGTCGGTCAGGGTGACGATTCTATTGCAAACGGCGCGCGCGCGGTGACGGCTCGCGCGGCCGGCTAATCTGCGGGTCCGGCGTCTGGATGCGGTGCCGCAAGCGTATCGTCGCCGTGCGCGGCCCCTACTTTCGGCGCCTCGCTGCGCCGGGCAAGGAGCGTATAGGCGGTCGGGACGACAAACAGCGTCAGCAGCGTGCCGAACGCCATGCCGCCGACGATCACCCAGCCGATCTGGGTGCGGGACTCCGCCCCGGCGCCTCGGGCCAAGGCGAGCGGCAGCGCGCCCAGGACCATCGCGCCGGTCGTCATCAGGATCGGCCGCAGGCGAAGCGTTGCCGCATCGATCACGGCATCGACGACGGTCTCGCCCTTCGCCCGCAGCTGGTTGGAAAACTCGACGATCAGAATCCCGTGCTTGGTGATCAGGCCGACCAGCGTCACCAATCCGACCTGACTGTAGATGTTGAGCGTGCCCCCCGCCAGCCAAAGCGTGAGCAGCGCCCCGGTCATCGACAACGGAACTGACAGCATGATCACGAACGGGCTGCGGAAGCTTTCGAACTGCGCCGCCAGCACCAGGTAGATAAACATCAGCGCCAGCACAAACGTAAAGTAGATCTCGCCGCCCGACTTGCGAAACTCGCGCGACTGGCCGTCGAGATCGGTTTGCGCGGTAGCAGGCAAGGAGCGCTTGGCGGCGTCGTCCATCGCCTTGAGCGCCTCGCCGACCGCGAATCCCGGAGCGAGCGTGCCGGTGACCTTGACCGCGCGGAGGCGATTGAAGTGATTGAGCGATTGCGGCGACACGCCTTCGCGCACGTCGACCAGGTTCGAGAGCTGGACCATGCTTCCATCGCGGGCGCGAACGTAGCTGTCGCTGATGTCGGCCGGCGTCGAGCGGTCGACCGGCGCCACCTGCACGATCACGTCGTATTGCTCGCCGTCCTTCTTGAAGCGGGTGACCTGCCGCCCGCCGAGCATGGTCTCGAGCGTTCTGCCGACGGTGTCCACCGCGCTGCCGACGTCGGAAAGCTTGTCGCGGTTGATCGTGACCCGCACTTCCGGGGTGTTCAGGCGCAGGTCTGTCTGCAGGTTTTGCACGCCCGGATATTTCCGCGCCTCTTCCAGAAACCGGTCGACCACGCGCTGCAGCTCGGCGTAAGGCACCTGCGACATGATCACGTACTCGACCGGCGTCGACCGGAACGGTTGTCCCAGCGAAGGTGGATTGACCGGAAAGGCGAGCGCGCCGGGAATCGACGCCAGCTTCGGGCGCAATTCCTCGGTGATCTTCTGCTGCTTCTTGTCGCGATCTTCCCAGGGCTTTAGGCGCAGCACCGCGACGCCATCGACCACCGTGGGAAAACCTGCGATGGCGATATACGCCGCCGCTTCGGGGATGGTCGCGTAGAACTCCTCGATCGGCTTTAACTGATTGGCGGTGTATTGCGGCGTCGAACCTTGCGGCGCGGACACCAGACCGAGAATGACGCCGCGATCTTCCAGCGGCGCGAGCTCCGCCTTGAGCACGAGGAAGAACACGGCGCCCACGCCGGCTACGCCGAGCCATACCAGCACAATGATCCATCGCGCGTGCAGCATCGCCGTCAGCGCGCGCCGATAGCCATTGGTCATCGCCAGCAGCCAGCGCTCAATCCGGTTGTAGAGCCACGAGTGCTTCTCCTCGTGGCGCAGCAGCAGCGAACACATCATCGGCGAGAGCGTCAGCGCGACGAAGCCCGAGACGAGCACGGCGCCGGCCAGCGTCAGCGCGAACTCGATGAACAGGCGGCCGGTGCGCCCGGTGGCGAATGCCAGCGGCGCGAACACCGAGGTCAGCGTCAGCGTCATCGCGATCACGGCAAAGCCGATTTCCCGCGCGCCCTGAATCGCGGCCTCTTTCCGCGGAACGCCTTCCTCGACATGGCGGAAAATGTTTTCCAGCATGACGATCGCGTCGTCGACGACCAGCCCGATCGCCAGCACCATGGCCAGCAGCGTCAGCGTATTGATGGTGAATCCAAACGCGTACATCAGCCCGAATGCGCCCACCAGCGCCACGGGTATCGTCACCAGCGGGATGAGCGTCGCGCGGAGGCTCCGCAGGAAGAAAAAGATCACCAGCACCACCAGCACAATCGCCTCGATGATGGTCTCGAACACCGAGCCGATCGAGCGGTCGATGAACACCGAGGTGTCATAGGAGACGATCAGCTTCATGCCCGGCGGTAGCGATGCGTTCATCTGGTCGACCTCGGCCCGAACTGCATTCGAGAGCTCGAGCGGATTGGCGACTGCCTGCTTGATGACGCCGATGTTGAGAGAGGGCTTGCCTTTGTAGCGCGACACTGTGCGCTCGTCGACCGCGCCGATCGCAGTGTTGCCGACGTCCCGGATGCGAACCGGATAGCCCGAAACGTTGGCGACGATGATGTTGGCGAACTGCTCCGGCGTGTTGACATCCGTTTCGGCTACCACGGTGAATTCCCGCGCCGTCGATTCGATCCGGCCCGCGGGGATCTCCGCGTTCTGGCGGCGAATGGCGTCCTCGACGTCCTGCACCGTGAGCTTGTATCCCGCAAGACGGGTGCGGTCCAGATTGATGCGCATCGAAACGCGCCGCTCGCCGAACACGCGCACGTCGGCAGCGCCGGGCAGCACCGAAAGCCGTGGCTGGATATAGCGCTTGACGTAGTCGGATGCCTCCAGCGTCGACAAGGAGCCCGCCTCGACCGCGATGTAGATGACCGGGTTCGAATCGGCCTCGACCTTGGCGATGATAGGCTCGTCGATGGTAAGTGGCAGCTTGCCGCGGGCACGCGCGACTTTGTCGCGAACATCCGCGGCGGCGGAATCGGGATCGCGCTTGAGGGTGAAGCGAACGTTGATCTGGCTGATCTCGGAACGGCTTTGCGAGGTCATGACCTCGACACCCTCGATTCCGGCCAGCGAATCCTCCAGCGGCTTGGTGACCTGCGACTCGACTACCTCGGCCGATGCGCCGCGATAGGTCGTCTGCACGCTGACCACCGGCTCGTCGATGCGCGGATATTCGCGCACCGACAGTCGGGTATAAGAAATGAGCCCGATCAGCAGGATGACGAGCGATAGCACCGTCGCGAAGACGGGTCGCTTGATGCATATCTCGGGCAGAAGCATCGAAAAAGCCCGCGCGTCAGGACTTCGGCACCGGCGGCGCGGCGTCCGCCTTGGGCGGAGCGATTGGCGCCGCCGGCGCGCTCTGAACGGCGGCAACCTGAACCGGCACGCCGTCGCGGATCTTGAGCTGGCCCGCGGTGACGACCACGTCGCCGTCGCGCAGGCCCTTCATGACTTCGGCTTTGCCATCCCGACGCTGGCCGATCTCGACCTTCGCGCGTTGCGCCTTGCCGTCGACGACCCGGTACACGAACCACTCGTCACCCTGCGGGACGATGGCCTGCTCGGGCACGACCAGCGCTTCCTGTGTTTCATGCGTCAACAGCCGCACGCGCGCGAACATCCCCGGGCGCAGCGTCGTGTCCTGATTGCGGACCTGCGCCCGGATCACCACCGCGCGACCCGCGGTGTCGACCAGCGGATTGATGGCGAAGACCTTGCCTTCGTAGGTCTTGCCCGGCATCGCATCCAGGGTCATCTGCAGCGACTGGCCGACGCGGATTTGCGACAGGTAGATCTCGGGCACGCGAAAGTCGACCTTCAGCGGGTCGATCGCCTCGAGGTTCACCATGTCGGCGCCTTCCTTGACGTAATCGCCGACGCTGACCGAGCGCAGGCCGATGATTCCGGAAAATGGCGCTTCGATCGACAGTTTGGCGAGCTTCGCCCGCGCGAGTGCAAGCGCAGCTTCGCCCACCTTGAGATTATTTTCGGCCTCATCCCTGGCTTGGCCCGAGATAAAGCCCTTGCCTTGCAGGTCGATGGCGCGATCGTACTTCGCCTTGGCCAACACCATGTTGGCTTGCGCTTGCTGAAGCTCGGCCTGGGTCACCGACGGATCCAGCTTGACCAGCGGTGCACCCTTGGCCACGCGCTCGCCCTCGCGAAACTGGATCGCGCTGATGCGTCCTGCGACTTCGGGTCGGAGCGTTATCGATTCGTCCGAGCGCAGGCTGCCGACCGCGGTGATGCCCTGCGGCAGCGCCAATCGTTCCACTTTGATGGCTTCGACCGAGACCGCGGGTCCCGAGCCTGGCGTCGACGCGGCAGGGGCGGCGGTCGCAGTTTTGGACGCGTCGCTCGGGCGGCCCAGCCAGAAACCGGCGGCGCCGGCGACAACAATGAGAATTGCGGCAACGCCGATGACAGCTTTGTTCATGCGGGACGGCAGGAGATGATCGCGAAAAGGCAACAGTCGATTATGCGCCGCGGGACGCGGCAGGGCAAATTGAGGGGCCGATGTTGCTGCTAGAATCAGGCTCCGAAACATCGCGGAGGTTCCGTGTCTTTTGCCGCGTTTTTTGCAAATTTCATCGCCCGACTCTTGCCTGCGGTGCTGGTCGCTGCC
>DASZZK010000054.1:0-4727 GCA_035544975.1 Casimicrobiaceae bacterium
GGTGGTGCTCGGCAACCACGACGCGGCTGCGATCGGTCGTCCCGACGATACCCTGAACGACAACGCGCAGGCCGCCATTGCCTGGACCCAGACTCAGCTTGGCGAGCGTCAGCGGGCGTTTCTCGGCGGCCTGCCTCTTACCGTCAGGGACGACAATATTCTCTTCGTGCATGCCAGCGCCGCCGCGCCCGAGCAGTGGACCTACGTGACCGGTCCGGCAGAGGCGGAACGGAGCATCAGCGCCGGAAACGCCGGTTACATCTTTTGCGGGCACGTGCACGAGCCGAAGCTGTACTACATGGGTACCGGCGGGCGACCAATGCCTTTTCGGCCGGTCCCCGGGACTCCCATCCCTACGGCTAAGCACCGCCAATGGCTCGCCATCGTCGGTTCCGCCGGCCAGCCGCGCGACCGCATCAACAAGGCGTGCTACGCGCTGGCCGATCTGGAGCGCTCCAGGCTGACCTTCTTTCGGGTTGCCTACGACCATGGCTCCGCCGCCCAAAAGATCCGCTCCGCCGGGCTCCCCGAGCGGCTCGCCCTGCGGATCGAGCGCGGTGCGTAAATGAATTTGAATTCGCTGGACCCGGGCAGCGAAATCGACGGCTTTTGCCTGGGCGAGCTCCTCCACGCCGGCAGCATGGCGGCGATTTATCGCCTGACCGGGCCCGACGGTCCGCTTCCCCTCATCATCAAGATCCCGCGTCTCGGGCCGGGTGAACGTGCCGTCAACGTGGTCGCTTTCGAGGTGTGTCGCATGGTGCTGGGAGCCCTCGCGCAAGGTCCGCATCATCCGACGCTGGTGGCCTTCGGCGACGTCGAAACCACACCCTACCTGGTCATGGAGCATATCGAGGGCGTCAGGTTGAACGACTGGGTGGACCGGGCCCCCATTGCGCCGGAGGAGATTGCGCGGCTGGGTTGCGCATTGGCTCTCGCCTTGCACGATCTTCATGGGCAGGACGTCGTGCACCTCGATCTGAAACCAACCAACGTGCTGTATCGAACGAGTGGTGAAGCGGTGCTGATCGATTTCGGGCTCGCCCACCACAGCCACTATCCCGACCTGCTCGCCGAGGAATTCCGCTCGCCCGTCGGCAACTGGGTGTACATGGCGCCCGAGCAAGTGGTGGGGGTGCGCTGCGATCCGCGCAGCGATCTCTTTGCATTCGGGGCCATCCTCTACCAACTCACCACCGGCCGCTTTCCGTTCGGCAATCCAAGCACGATTTCCCAACTGCGGCAGCGGCTCTATCGCGATCCGGCCCCGCCTCGGGCATTCGATGCCGGGATACCGGCTTGGTTGCAGGAGATCATCCTGCGTTGCCTCGAGATCGACGCCCGCAACCGATACGCGTCGGCTGCGGAAGTCGCCTTCGACCTGGCAAATCACGCGCAGGTCGCAATCACCGACCGCGGATTAAGGAACCGCCGTGCCAACTGGGGAACGCGGATCCAGCGCTGGATGCGTGCCAGGAGTTTCGAACCCGCGCCGTGCCCCCCGCCGTCGACGAGGGTCGGACCTGCACCGATCGTGCTGTTAGCGATCGGCTCCGCGCAACCTGACGAAGCGTTGTTCGTAGCACTGCGAGATGCCGCGCGGCGGCTGATCGCGGCGGACGATCAATGCCGAGTTGCCTGCGTGACAGTGGTCCCGCCCGCGGCAGCGCTCTCCGGCGAGCGGTACGAAGACACGGCAACCGGTCGCCACATCAAGCATCTGGTGAACTTGCGCCGCTGGGCCAAGCCGCTGCAATTGCCCGAGGAGCGCCTGACCTACCACGTGCTAGAGTCAGAAAAACCGGCTGCGGCGCTGATCGACTATGCCCGGATGAACGACGTCGACCAGATACTCATAGGCGCTGCCAAGAGCGCCGCGTCCACGCGCCTGTTCCCGGGCGTGGCTGCCCAGGTCGTAGCGGAGGCGCCATGCAGCGTAACGGTTGTCCGTCCGCGATCCGAAAGCTGAGCGGTTTCGCAAAGGTGGCCCCATGAGCGAATTCGAAAGCAAGGGACAACGTTTCGTGGCGTTGTGCATGTTGGGCCTGCTGCTGTTCAATTATCCGATCCTCGCGCTGTTCAATGTGTCGGGCACGCTGTTCGGTGTGCCGGTCCTCTACGCGTACATATTCATCGCCTGGGCGGCGCTGATCGCGTTGATGGCGTTCGTTGCCGAATCCGGGGGTCGGCGGTAGAGCCAGGCGGCCTTATGCTGCATGAAACCGCCATCATCCTCACCGCCTTTGTCTATTTGGGGGTGCTGTTCGCGATCGCGTATTACGCCGATGAGCGCGCCGACGCCGGCCGATCCATTATCGCGAGCCCGTACATCTACAGCCTGTCGCTCGCGGTATACGCGACGGCATGGACCTTCTACGGCAGCGTCGGCCGCGCGGCGAGCGACGGGGTCGGCTTCTTGCCGATCTATATCGGCCCGACGCTGATGATCGCGCTTTGGTGGGTCGTCTTGCGCAAGATCCTGCGCATCTCGAAGCAGAACCGCATCACCTCGCTCGCCGACTTCATCGCCTCGCGCTACGGCAAGAGTGCGCTGCTCGGCGGTCTCGTCACCGTCATCGCGGTGATTGGCATCCTTCCCTACATCTCGCTGCAGTTGAAGGCGGTGTCGAACAGCTTCACGATCCTCGTTCAGTATCCGGAGATCGTCATGCCTGCGAAAGTCGGTGCGCTGTCGATCCGGCAGGACACGGCGCTGTGGGTGGCTTTGATCCTTGCTACCTTCACGATCGCCTTCGGCACCCGCCATCTCGACGCAGCCGAGCACCATCAGGGCATGGTCGCCGCGATAGCGTTCGAGTCGCTGGTGAAGCTGCTCGCGTTTCTTGCGGTAGGCGTGTTCGTCACCTTCGGTATCTACGACGGCTTCGGCGACCTGTTCGGGCGCGTGTCGGCCGTGCCGAAACTGCGGGCGATGCTGACTCCGCTCGAAGGCGTTGCCGGCGGCTATGCGAACTGGGTCTGGCTTACGATCCTTTCGATGATGGCGATCATGTTCCTGCCGCGCCAGTTTCAGGTCGCGGTCATCGAGAACGTCGACGAGAAGCACCTCAACAAGGCGATCTGGCTGTTTCCGCTCTACATGCTCGCGATCAACGTCTTCGTGCTGCCGATCGCCTTCGGCGGCCTGTTGCGCTTTCCCGATGGCAGCGTCGACGCCGATACGTTCGTGCTTACGCTGCCGATGGCCGAGAAGCGCGAGTTGCTCGCCCTGCTGGTGTTCATCGGCGGCCTGTCGGCCGCGACCGGCATGGTGATCGTCGAGACGATCGCGCTCTCGACGATGGTTTGCAACGACCTGGTGATGCCGGTGCTGCTCAGACTGCGCCGCCTGCGCTTGAACGAGCGGCGCGACCTCACCGGGCTGCTGCTCGGCATCCGGCGCGGCGCCATCGTGCTGATCCTGTTGCTCGGCTACCTGTACTACAAGCTCGCGGGCGAAGCGTACGCGCTGGTGTCGATCGGCCTGATTTCGTTTGCCGCGGTGGCGCAGTTCGCACCGGCGATACTCGGAGGCATATTCTGGAAAGGCGGCACTCGCGCCGGCGCGTTGTGGGGCTTGCTGGCGGGCTTCGCAGTCTGGCTCTATACGCTGTTCCTGCCGGCTCTTGCCCGTTCGGGATGGCTGCCGCTCGGATTGCTCGAGCAGGGGCCGTTCGGCATCGAATTGCTCAAGCCGCTGCAGCTGTTTGGACTCGCGGGACTCGACCAGATCAGCCACGCGATGATCTGGAGCATGATCGCGAACGTCGGCGCGTATGTCATCGTTTCGCTGTCCGCATCGCCGAGCGCCGATGAGCACCGGCAGGCGAGTCTGTTCGTCGACGTATTCAAGCATACCGGCGAAGCAGGGGGCGCGCGCTTCTGGCGCGGCACGGCGTCCGTTTCCGACCTGTACAGCCTGCTCGCACGGTTTCTGGGGACCGCCACGGCCGACAGCGCGTTCGGCGAGTACGCAAGCGCAAAAGGATTGAACTGGCCCGACGAGCGCTTGATCGCCGATGCGGAGCTGGTGCACTACATCGAAGTCCAGCTTGCCGGCGCGATAGGCGCCGCGTCCGCACGCGTCATGGTGGCCGCAGTCGCCAAGGAAGAGGCGCTCACCATCGACGAGGTGCGCGAGATCCTCGACGAGGCCTCGCAGGTGGTCGTGTACAGCCACAAGCTCGAGCAAAAGTCGCGCGAGCTCGAGGCGGCGACAGCGGAACTGCGCGAGGCCAACGAGCGCCTGAAGGAGCTCGATCGGCTGAAGGATGACTTTATCTCGACGGTGACACACGAACTGCGCACGCCGCTCACCTCGATCCGGGCGTTCACCGAGATCCTGCTCGACACCCCCGACGTGGAGGTTGAGCAGCGCAAGAAGTTCCTCGGCATCATCACCAAGGAGGCCGAGCGGCTCACGCGGCTCATCAACCAGGTCCTCGACCTGGCCAAGATCGAGTCGGGCAAGGCCGATTGGGTCGAATCCGGGGTGGACATGAAGGAGGTCATCTCGGACACGCTTGCCGCAATGAGTCAGCTCTTCAAGGAGAAAAACATCAAGGTCGAGGCGCGGCTCCCCGCGAAGGTCTCAACCGTGACTGTCGACCTCGACCGCATGGTTCAGGTGATGCTCAATCTGCTGTCAAACGCGGTCAAATTCTGCGACGCTGCGAATGGCCGGGTCGAGATTGCGCTGGCTGAACGCGAAGGCTGCCTCCGGGTCG
>DASZZK010000055.1:0-9383 GCA_035544975.1 Casimicrobiaceae bacterium
GCCAACTCCTCGGCAATGTGCGTGTTCTTGATCGTCAGCGCCTGATCGAGCGTCTTGCCCTTGACCCATTCGGTTACCAGTGACGACGATGCGATCGCGGAGCCGCAGCCATAGGTCTTGAATTTCGCGTCTTCGATGCGACCGTCGGCACCGACCCGAATCTGCAGCTTCATGACGTCGCCGCAGGCGGGTGCGCCAACCATGCCGGTACCCACATCGTCGGCGTCCTTGGCGAACGATCCGACATTGCGGGGATTTTCGTAATGATCGAGCACTTTGTCGCTGTATGCCATGGTGAACCTCTTGATGTTGCCTTCGTTGTTTGACGCCAGTGAGCCCCAGTGAGCGCCGGTGCGTCTAGTGCGCCGCCCACTCGATTGAATTCAGGTCGACGCCATCTTTGTACATTTCCCAGAGCGGTGAAAGATCGCGCAGCTTGGCGATCTTGCCTTTCATCAGCCCCACGGTGTAGTCGATCTCTTCTTCGGTCGTGAAGCGTCCGACGGTGAAACGGATCGAGCTGTGGGCCAGCTCGTCATTGCGGCCCAGTGCGCGCAGAACGTATGACGGCTCGAGCGACGCCGACGTGCACGCCGATCCCGACGAGACAGCGATGTCCTTGATCGCCATGATCAGGCTCTCGCCTTCGACATAATTGAAGCTGGCGTTGAGGTTGTGCGGAACGCGGTGCTCCATGTCTCCGTTGATGTACAGCTCCTCGATCTCGGACAGGCCGGCCAGCAGCTTGTCGCGAAGCATGCGTATCCGCTCGTTGTCGGTCGCCATCTCCAGCCGGGCGAGACGAAATGCTTCGCCCATGCCGACGATCTGGTGGGTCGCCAGCGTGCCCGAGCGCATCCCGCGCTCGTGTCCTCCGCCGTGCATCTGCGCTTCGATGCGCACTCGCGGCTTGCGCCGCACGAAGAGCGCGCCCACACCTTTCGGCCCGTAGGTTTTGTGGGCCGAGAACGACATCAAGTCTACTTTCAACTGCGCCAGATCCACCGGCAGCTTGCCGGTCGCCTGGGCCGCGTCCACATGAAAGATGATCCCGCGGCTACGGCAAAGCTCGCCGATCGCCGGAATGTCCTGAATCACACCGATCTCGTTGTTGACGTACATCACCGAGACCAGAATCGTATCGGGTCGCAGTGCCGCCTTGAGTTTCTCCAGGTCGAGCAGGCCATCGGGCTCGACGTCGAGATAGGTCACTTCGAAGCCCTCGCGCTCGAGGTCGCGCATGGTGTCGAGCGTCGCCTTGTGCTCGGTTTTGACCGTAACCAGGTGCTTGCCCTTGTCCTTGTAAAAGTGCGCCGCGCCCTTCAGGGCGAGGTTGATCGATTCGGTGGCGCCCGAGGTCCAGACGATTTCCTTGGAGTCGCAATGGACCAGCTTCGCGACTTCCTCGCGCGCCTCTTCGACCGCGTGCTCCGTTTCCCATCCAAACGAATGCGAACGCGACGCAGGGTTGCCGAAATGCTCCGTCAGATACGGGATCATTTTGGTCGCAACGCGTGGGTCGACCGGCGTCGTCGCCGAATAGTCGAGGTAAATGGGCTTTTTCATCGAGTCGTGAGGCTTACGCCATGGTGGCGGGTTCGCGTTTCTTGCCCGGCAAGGAATGGTGAACGTGCAGGACATTGACCTCGGGCCGGTCCTGCTGGCGCACCAGCTCTTCCAGGGTCACCGAGCGCAGATAGGCAAAGATGTGGGTGTTGAGCCCCGCCCACAACTCATGGGTCATACATCGCCTGTCGTCGAGACAGTTTTCCTTGCCGCCACACTTGGTGGCATCGATCGGCTCGTCGACGGCGAGGATCACGTCGGCCACCGAGACCGCTCCGGCGGGACGCGCCAGCCGGTACCCGCCACCCGGCCCGCGAACGCTGGCCACCAGCCCATGCCGGCGCAGCTTGCCGAACAACTGTTCGAGATACGACAGCGATATCCTTTGCCGCTCGGAGACCCCGGCAAGGGTCACCGGCGCGTCCGTCGCGTGCATCGCGACGTCGATCATCGCCGTCACCGCAAAACGTCCTTTGGTCGTCAATCTCATGATGTCCGGCCGGTTGCCTGATGCCTAATAGCCATAGGGGCAATTCTATAATTCCCTAGTGTTTTAGTCAACTAAAAGCCCGAGGAGTTCACTCAAGCATTTTGTTGATTTGGGTCGGGTCGAAGCGCTCCGCCGTCGCCTTGGCGTCGCCGCAATCGACGCCTTCGTTCTGAAGCCGCTCGATCAGCTTCTGCAGCCTGCCATCCGTCGAGGCGGCATGGTCCAGCAGCGAATGGATAGCCTGGACGACCGGGTCGTTCATATCGGCGCTAATGGCGTAGGCCGAGAAGCCGATTTTGGCCGCCTGGGCCTCGCGCCGGGCCGCATCCTCGCCGGTCACGATGCGCGCCGGGATGCCCACCGCCGTCGCGCCGGCAGGCACATTTCTGACGACCACCGCATTCGACCCGACTTTGGCGTGGTCACCCACAAGAATCGGCCCGAGCACCTTGGCGCCGGCGCCGAGCACCACGCCCCGTCCCAGCGTCGGGTGGCGTTTGCCGGCATTCCACGAGGTGCCGCCGAGCGTAACGCCATGATAGAGCGTGCAGTCGTCGCCGATCTCGGCGGTTTCGCCGATCACCACGCCCATGCCGTGGTCGATGAATACGCGGCGGCCGATGGTTGCCCCAGGATGGATCTCGATTCCCGTCAGCCAACGCCCCCAGTGCGACAGCCAGCGGCCCAGCCAGCGGGCCCCTCCCCGCCACAGAGGGTGTGCCACCGTCCGGTGCCAAACGAGCGCGTGCAGCCCCGGGTAGCAGGTCAGAACCTCCCAGGTGGTGCGCGCGGCCGGATCGCGCTCGAATACGACCGCAATATCTTCGCGTAGGCGGGCAAACATGCTCGCATTCTGACATTTCCGACCGATTCACTCAAGTATTAGGGGCCAGGCGCCGCGCAAGTCGGCAACCCCGAGTAGCTTCACTTCCGCCAGCCGCTTTGCACCCGTTCCTCGATGCGCGCCAGGATGCCGCGAAGGATGTTGACCTCCTCTTTTTCCAGGCGCGCCCGCGAGAAAAGCCGGCGCAGCCGCGGCAGCAAGCGCTTCGGTTGCGCCGGGCGCAGAAAATCGATGGCGATCAATGCCCGCTCGCCTTGGTCAAAGAGCAGCTCGATCTCTTCCTGTGTCGCCGGTTCGAACGCCGGCGCCTTCCAAACCCTGTCTCCATGCGCGGCAACGCGCAACTCGTAGGCCGCGACCTGCACCGCGGCAGCAAGATTGAGCGACCCGAAATCGGCCACCGAAGGAATAGTCGCGACAATCTGGCAGCGCGACAGCTCGGTATTCGACAGACCGGACATTTCCGTTCCAAACACCAGCGCAACATCTCCTGATGCCGCGTATCGCAGCGCTTCCTGCATCGCCGCGCGGACCGGCAGCGCGGTGCCCGCGAACTCGCGCGGCCGCGCGGAAAAACCGATCGCCAGGGTCGCGGGCGCGAGCGCCTCGTCGAGCGAAGTGGCCACACCTGCCGCATGCAGAATTGCGCTGGCGCCCGCTGCCAGTGCGTCGGCCTCGGCGTCGGGGTAGCGCTGAGGATTGACCAGCACCAGCCGCGACAGTCCCATCGTTTGCATCGCGCGCGCGCTCGCGCCGATATTTCCAGGGTGGCTGGTCGCGCACAGTACGACGAGGATCCGTTCAAGCGGCGAGGGCATGGATGCAGGCAAATGCGGATCGAATGCGGGTAGAATGCGCGGCTCCGATCTTCTTTGCGCCGCCTTGCGGACCTGTCAGGCGGCGCACTTCATCATGCACCCCATGCTTTCTACGGCGGTCAAGGCCGCGCGGCGCGCTGGCAGTATCATCAACCGCGGGGCTCGCGATCTCGATCGCCTCACGATCACGGCCAAGGGGCCGAAAGACTTTGTCAGCGAAGTCGATCGCGCCGCCGAGGCGGCGATCGTCGAGATCTTGCTCGCGACCTATCCGGACCACGCGATCTTAGCAGAGGAAGGCACCGCCAAAGACGCCAACGCCGACGCCGAATATCTGTGGATCATCGATCCGCTCGACGGCACCACCAATTTCCTGCACGGCTTTCCGCAGTATTGCGTTTCGATTGCCTTGCAGCACAAAGGACAGGTTACGCAAGGCGTGGTTTACGATCCGGTGCACAACGACCTCTTCACCGCCACGCGGGGCCGCGGCGCTTTTTTGAACGATCATCGAATGCGCGTTTCGCGCCGCCAGCATTTGAAGGATTGCCTGATCGGCACCGGATTTCCTTTTCGCGACGGCAGCGACCTCGAGGCCTACGTGGCGATGATGCACGCGATGATGGCCGCGAGCGCGGGGATCCGTCGCCCCGGTGCGGCCGCCCTGGATCTCGCTTACGTCGCGGCGGGCTATTACGATGGTTTCTGGGAAGTGGGCCTGAACGCCTGGGACGTAGCCGCCGGCAGCCTTCTGATCACCGAGGCCGGCGGACTGATCGGCGATCTGGAGGGCGAAAACCAATATTTGTACGGCGGCGAGGTCATTACCGCGAATCCGCGTATTTTTGCGCAAATGGTCAAGCTGCTCGGCCCGTATCGCGCCGCGCTGGGATCGCCTACCGCGTTGGCAAAGAAGTAGCCGTTTTCGGCACCCGCCGGGCCCGCCGCATCCCCTTGCGGCTTGCATCTCGGCGCAACGAGCGTCATGCGGAAGGTGTTTTCGCGGCGCGAATGCATGACAATCCCATTGTCATTGTGTAGCATTGCCTCGAATCCCCGGCGCGGCGAAGCGAGGCGGCGCACCGGGACGCTTCTTGGGAGAATCCATGTTTCAGAAAATTATTCGACCGCTGGTCGTTGTGCTGGCCTTGAGCGCGATTGCGCCCCGCGCCTACGCTGAGACCGTTTCGCGCATCAGGGTGATGCTGCATCCCTATGCGGGTACGCCGGGGCAGCTTCCGACGGTAGCCGGTGCGCGCTTGCAGACCCTGGCCGGCCTGCCGCTCGCTTTCGCGGGAACAACCCGAACCGGCGGTCTCGAGTTCACGCTCGCCCAGCCACTCGACGCCGACGCCGCGGCCGCGCTTGTGCAGCGCTTGCGTAACGATCGCAGCGTACTCTGGGCCGAGACCGTGACCGCGAGCATCGGATCTCAGGCGCTCACCGCCAACGCCAATGCGCGGCCGGGGCAGAAGCTCATGGTTCGGCTCGCCGCGGCTGCATCACCCAACTGGGCGGTACTGTTACCGCGATGGAGCTCACTGATAGGCGCGCCCATCACCGTCGACCATCAAATCGGCGATGTATGGGTACTCAAGCTCGCTGCCGCGGTGCCTGACGCGGATCTGGCGAACGTTGCCTCGCAACTGGAGTCCGATGCGGCGGTCCAGTATGCGGATCCGGTGCGCCGGGTCCAGGCGCAGCGTATTCCCAACGATCCGCGATTCGGCAGCCAATGGGCGCTGACCGATGCTGTGGGCGGTATCAACGCCCCCGCGGCGTGGGATCTGCAAATCGGCAGCGCTGCGATGACGGTTGCCGTGATCGATACCGGCATCACGCAGCATCCTGAACTCGCGGGCCGTGTCCTTCCCGGCTACGACTTCATCAGCGATCCCAACTCGGCCAACGATGGCGATGGACGCGACAACGACCCCTCGGATCCCGGTGACAATACCGGCGACGGCGAGTGCGGCAACGGCGTACCCGGCAGACCGAGCTCCTGGCACGGCACTTTCGTCAGCGGTTTGATCGCCGCCAACACCAACAACGATGACGGCATTGCCGGTACGGATTGGAACGCGAGGATCCTGCCGGTGCGAGTGCTCGGCCGCTGTGGCGGAACGTTTGACGACGTCGCGGCAGCCATTCTGTGGGCAGCGGGCGCGCCCGTCGTGGGCGCGCCGCTGAACCCGAATCCGGCGCGCGTGATCAACCTGAGCCTCGGCGGCCAGTCGTCTTGCCCGCAAGCAGTTCAAGATGCGATCAACGTCGCGCTCGCGCAGGGTGCCGTGGTCACCATTGCGGCGGGCAATGATTCGATCGACGTGATTCGGTTTGCGCCGGCCAACTGCGGCGGTGTGATCGCGGTCGGTGCGAGCACGCGACAAGGCGATCGCGCCAGCTATGCAAACTACGGCCGCCGCGTCGACATCTCGGCGCCCGGCGGGGACGGGAATCAGTCCGACTGGATTCTTTCGCTTAGCAACGATGGCCAGGGCGGACCGCGCAACCCGGCTTATGCAATCGGGATCGGCACCAGCTTCGCCGCGCCTCACGTTGCCGGGGTCGCATCGCTGATGCTCGCCCGCAATAGCAACCTCACGCCGGGGCAGGTTCTGGGCATCCTCTCGGGGACGGCGCGAACGTTCCGCGCTGGCACTTCATGTGCAAACGGTGCTGTATGCGGCGCCGGTCTGCTCGACGCCGGTCTCGCGCTGCAAAGCACGATCTCCGGACCCAACACGGCACCCCCGGGCACGGTGGCCGTCATCGAGTATTACCGGGCCGACAGGGACCACTATTTCCTGACCGCGGATCCGGTGGAAATCGCGTTCGTCGACGTCTATTTGAGCGCCTATTTCAAGCGCACCGGAGAGGTCTTTTTCGCCTGGGTCGACCGTGCCCTCGCCCCGGCCAATGCGCAGCCGGTATGCCGCTTCTACAGTCCCCTGATACTGATCGATTCACATTTCTATACTCCAAGCGCGAGCGAGTGCCTGTTCGTGCAACTGCGCTGGCCGGGGATATGGCTGCTGGAGAATGCCGCGGCGTTCTATGTGCTGTTGCCGGACGCGTTCGGCAACTGCCAGGCAGGTACGCTGCCGGTCTACCGCTTCTTCGATAATCGCCAGGATGCGAACCATCGCTATACCGTAAACCTGTCGGTGCGTCGCGCGATGATCAACCGCAAATGGGTACCTGAAGGAACCGGGCCGAACGCGGTCGCGTTCTGCTCTCCTTTCTGAATCGGCACCGGCATCGCACCGCGTCGGGGTGACGCTGGTGCGCGTCAGGCGGCGACTGGCGTTCCCTCCGGCGCTTTTTTCGCGGCGAGGGAATCGAGCGCCGCGCTCACCGCGCGATCGAAAAGCGGAACCGGTTCGACCACCAGCGTTGCCTTGCCCGCACCCAAGCGCCAGGCAAGCTCCTCCGGCGTCAAAACGATCGCCTGGGTTTGCTCGCGGCTGGTGAAGATGTATTTGCTGCGCAAGGGGCTCACCCAGGACAGGCGCGCCGTGGTCGTCGCGTCACCGCTCTTGAACCCCATCCAGGTACCGATGACCATTTCGCTTACGAAATCGTGGACGTTGCCGACCTTTTGGATGGTATCCGATTCGACAATCGTCGGCGGTCCCGCGGCATCGGAAGGGCCAGCCGCGGGCCGCGCAGCCTCGGGCTTGATCGCCGCCATGTGTAATTCATAGACCGCGTCCAGGAACGGTTTCATGCGATCGTCACCAACCTCGACCGATGCACCGCCCGCTCGCAGGTTGCGGATCAGCGGCGGCACCATTTTCGCCAGGCGAGCCTTCTGCGCAGTGCGTTCCTTCGCGGTGATGCTCCACAACAGGTCATCGAGCGTCTGCACCGCCGCGTGCCAGTCGTCGCTCTGCGTCCCGCCCTGGACGCGCAGCGATGTCAGGTATTCGGCCCAGGTGGTTTCGCTGAAAGAGCGCACGTCGAAGGGCAGATTTCGTCCCGCCAGCTTGTCGCGAATGAGCGCGCGCACATGCGAACGGTCCGCCTCGCTCTCCTCGACAGAAAGCGCGGCGGCGACTTCCTGGTCGAGCGCAGCGGCGGCCTTGCGCTGTTCGGTGTCGACGAATTCCTGTAGCTTCGCGTCGGCCGCGTCGAACACCGCGACATCGACCTTGAAGTCGCGGCAGACTTCGTCGATGACCCCGGCGGAGATGAGCTCGAACGCTTTCCGGTATCCCCCGCCGCCGATCGCGCCGATGGCCGCCAGGGCCAGGTGATCGAGCAAGCGTCGCGCCGGGTGCTTCCTGTCGGAAAAGAAACTGCGATCGACCAGCGCCGTCTTGAGGACCGGAACTTGCAAGCGGCTGAAAACGCTGCGCAGCGACTCGGGGATCGACGGATCGCGAAAAATGTAGTCGAACAAGAGCCCGATGACGTCGATCGTGATCTTGTCAGTCGAATTGACGATCTTGTCGGCGATCGCCGCGCGAATGTAGGGGATGCGATTGAGCGGCAGGAGCGCGTGCTCCGACGCCGTCGCAGCCTCGCCGCCAACAGGAATCTCTCCACCCGGATCGATGCGCTGCCAGCGATCCAGCAGCGCCACCGCCGACGCGAGCGATCCGAGTGCCAGCATCGGATCGAGTTGCGGCAAGCCCATCGCACCGACAACAGATGGCGACTCTGAAGTCGCGAGTACCGGGCGAACCAGATCCAGCGCGTACGGATTCGATGACGGCGGCCACGGCGCGGGCTGTGATCCGGCGGCACGCAATGTATGGATGTCGCCGGCAGTCATCACCCCTGCCGCGGCAGGCGTGCCTGCGGCACCGGCAGCGCCGGCTGCGGGGGCCGGCATCATTACGCCCGGCATCGGCTGCACGTAATACACCGGCACCGCCGCGGGCCCCGGCGCGGTGGGCGGCGGCACTTGCGATGCGGGCGCAGGCGCAGCCAGCGGCGCGCTCGGCGCGGCCTGTGATGGCGCCGCCGGCGCGGGCGACGCGCCCGCGAGCGGTGCAGCAGGCTTCGAGAAGGAAGCCGGTGCCCCCTCAGGCGCCGCCGAGGGCTCGGACGCCGGCGGGACCTCGATATTGAGCGCCAGCAACTTATCCGCGTCGGTGGGGGCCGCTTCCTGGAACAGACGCATGAACAGTGGCAGCAGCTCCGAATCGTCGGCCGGCCGGAGCTCGCTCCTTGCGCGCAGCTCAGCCTTGATCTCCGGCAGCACATGCCGATCGGCCAGGAAGCGGTTGACTCTTATGTATGCGTTGTTGATGCCCGGTGTGGTGTCAGCGATCAGGCGCACCAGCAGCGGCCGCCAGATTCTCGGATCAGGAAAAAGCTCGCGCGAGATCAATCCCATCGCGTCGAGCAGGTAGGCCGGCGAGAAAGGATTGTCGACTTCGCGTGCACGCGGCTCGCGCAACAGGACGGCAACACGCAGATCGAGAGCGTTTGCCTCACGCCGGGTCGCTCTGAAGAGATGGAAGGCGCCCTTGGTCAGAGCCGCCTGTTGCTCCTGGTCGAACGCGTTCAACACGCGCAGCGTCGCGATCGATGCGTCATGGTCGACGCGGCGACCCTTGCGACGACCGCCGGCCAGGCGCTTTTCGAAGAGGTCGTTGAATGCCTGGTCGAAGCGCTTTACCCATTCGCCGCGCATGTTGCGAAAGAGCAGCGC
>DASZZK010000056.1:0-5826 GCA_035544975.1 Casimicrobiaceae bacterium
GAGATTATCGAAGCGTCTTTATCGAGCCGCTCAAACGGCGAATGTCGGACCCAAGCCTACAGACCCAAGACCGTTGCATTCACGCCCGACTCGCCAGTCGCCCAGATTTCACCGAATCGGGCCACCAGCGGCTGCGCCTGCTCGGGTTGAAGTATGCCAAGCGCGGCGCGAGGCTGGTCGAAATGAAACCGGTGCAAATAATGCTTGCCGTCGACGATCAACAGGGGATCGGTCGCCACCTTGCCTTCGGCCCCCGTCTGAAGAATCGCCATGGCATGGCCGTAGACGCCCAGCAGCTTCAGCATCCGGGGACACGCGCTTTCGAGATAGCGCGTGTCGTGCACGATGATGTCCAGCCGACGACCGCGCACCTCACGCAGAAAAGCCGCCAGGCGCTCGCTGCGCGCCGCGTTATTCCAGCCGGTCTGCGACAGGTCCTGATCGAACACCTGAATGTGGTGCCGCGCGAGGGCAATCAGCTCGTCGATGGCCGCGGTTTGCTCGGCTATCGTTGCCAGCTCGGCGACGCGCGGCTCGGGGAACTCAGCCGAGGTGGAGGAATCCATCGCGGTACCATCGATGGAGCAACGCTACGGCCGCGGCACGGGTCGAGTTCGAGCCCGCGAGTTTTACGCCGCTCAAGTGACGCGCGTTCGCGAGGCGCTTGATCACGGCGCTATCGCAGCCGGCGGAATCGAGCGTCGAACCGTTGAGAAACACATTGCGGCTATCGTATAGCAACTGTGTGCGCCGGTCCAAGCTTACGCCGCGCCGGGCCGCCGCCGAGCGGAAAGCGGTGAGCCCGAGCGGGCGCGATGGTGGCTCGAAGAACACGCTCGGCTTCGGCTCTGACAGATAGCAGCCGATAAAACGGCTGACCAAGGCGTCGCTCCAGCGAACACCGGCAAGCATCGCTGAACATCGCTTTTGCATGGATAGTCCGATGCGCGCGGGCTCGGCCGCGGGCGCGAGCAAAGGATCCGCGTAGCGGCCGTCGAGCACGATCGAGTCACGCATCCAGTCGAGAAAGGCGGTTCCGAGCTCCTGGGCGGACGGAGCGCGGAAGCCAATCGAATAGGTCGTGCACGCGTCCACCGCGACCCCATCGTGGGCGTACGACGGAGGCAGATAGAGCATGTCGCCCGCGTCAAGCATATATTCCGCGTCGGGTCGAAGCCGGGTCAGGATCTTTACCGGCAGTGAAGGGCCGAGCGTCAAATCGCGTTGACGATTCATTTGACGAGTCTGACCACCGAGTCGCCAGCGGCGACGGCCTTCCCCCTGCAGCAGAAATACGTCGTAGGAGTCGACATGCGGACCGACACCGCCGCCGGGCGCGGCATAGCTCACCATGACGTCGTCGAGGCGTGCGTACGGGATGAACGCGAATCGTCGCAGCAAGGCGTCGGCCGCAGCGACGCGGAGGTTGACGCCCTGAACCAGCAGCGTCCAATCGCGCGCCGGCAGACGCGTCAAATCCGTGGCGCGGAACGGTCCCTGCGTCAGCGTCCGCTGTCCGCGCGCATGTCTGACCAGGCGTGACTCGACATCGTCGCGACCGGCAAGCGCGAAGAGCTCGGAGCGGCTTAAGAACCCTCGGAAGCCGGCCACGGCCTGCCGCACTAGCAACGGCCTTTTTTGCCAGTACTTGCGCAGAAATGCGGCGGCGCCCAGTCCGCCGAGAAGCTCGTTGATCGCGCCATCGGTCATCGGTCGATTATAGCGGCGCGTCTCCATCGATTACTGAGTTGACAACTGAGTTGAGAACCGAGCGCGGTAAGGCGCCGGCGCGGTGTTGTAAAATGTGGCCCTGCAGTTCCCGGCTGCGGCTGTCAGGGCCGCGGCATTTTTTCACCTGGCAACGATGAGGGGCGGCTTGAATATCTTCTCCAACACGGTCGTCACTTTGTCATACAAGCTCTTTTCCACCGACGGCAAGCTGATTGAGGAATCCGCGGAGCCAATTACCTATCTTCACGGCGGGCACCACGGCATCTTTCCGAAGATCGAGGCGGCTTTGGCGCAGAAAAAAGTCGGCGAGAGTTGCTCCGTGATCCTCGAACCGGAGGACGCCTTTGGGGAATACGACGCGGATCTGGTGCGAGTGGAGCCGCAGGACAGGTTCCCGCCCGAGATCAAAGTCGGGTTGCAGTTCGAAGGTTATGCGGGGACGAACGAGGGGAAGGCCGCCGGCGACGACGACGGGCAGGTGTACACGGTGACCGATATTGCCGACGGCAAGGTGGTCGTCGACGGCAATCACCCACTTGCCGGTCAGCGACTGCGCTTCGACTGCACGGTGCTGGATATTCGTCCAGCGACTTCGGAAGAAATGGCCCACGGGCACGTGCACGGCGCGGAGGGCCACCACCACTGACTCACCGACGTCCGCCGTGGCCGGCTTGACGGCCTCCTTCGATGCCGGAGTCGTTATCTCCTAATCGCCGGCAAGGCGCTTCAGCTCGTACAGCGCCGCGTGCGCGTCGCGCGGCGACAGCGCGTCGGGATCCAGCGCGGCGAGTCGATCGAGCACCGGCGACTCCGGCCGCGGCGATGCTGCCTCGGGCGGGCTGGCCGAGAACAGATCGCCCTGGTCATCACGGCGCGCGTTGAAGTGGTCGAGTCGCAACAGATAGGCGCGTGCCTGCCGCACGGCTTCCGACGGAACGCCGGCGAGCTTCGCCACCTGCAATCCGTAGCTCTGGTTTGCCGGCCCGTCTTCGACCGCATGCAGGAATACGATGCGATCCTTGTATTCGACGGCGTCGAAATGGACATTGGCACATCCCTCGAGCTCGGCCGGCAGCGCAGTGAGCTCGAAGTAGTGCGTGGCAAACAGCGTCAGGCTGCCGTTGATGCGGACAAGATCGCGCGCGATGGCCCACGCCAGCGCCAGCCCGTCGAAAGTCGACGTCCCGCGCCCGATTTCGTCGATCAGCACCAGGCTCGCCGGCGTCGCGCGATTCAGGATGTACGCGGCTTCGGTCATCTCGACCATGAAAGTCGAGCGGCCGCCCGCCAGGTCGTCGGCTGCGCCGATGCGGGTGTAGATCGCGTCCATCGGGCCGATGACGGCATCGGCTGCGGGCACAAACAGGCCGCAGTGCGCCAGCAGCGCGATGATCGCGGTCTGGCGCATGTAGGTCGATTTTCCGCCCATGTTCGGTCCGGTAACGATCAACAGCCGGCGCGCGGGGCTCAACGAGACATCGTTGGGGATGAAATGCTCCACCTGCGCCGCCACCACGGGATGCCGGCCGCCGCGTATGGAGATGCCCGGCGTGTCGCTGAAGGTCGGCTGCGTCCAGTGCAAGCTCGCGGCTTGAACAGCGTGTGTTGCCAGAACGTCGAGCGAGGCCAGCGCCAGCGCGGCGGCTTGCAGGGCCGGGACCGCCGGTGCAAGGTCGGTCAGCAGCGCATCGAACAGCACCCGCTCGCGCGCCAGTGCCCGCTCCTGCGCCGAGAGCGCCTTGTCCTCGAAGGCCTTCAGCTCCGGAGTGATGTAGCGCTCGGCGTTCTTCAACGTTTGCCGGCGGCGAAAATCGGCGGGAATTTTGGCGACGTGCGCGTTCGTCACCTCGATGTAGAAGCCATGGACGCGGTTGTACTCGACCTTCAGCGTCGAAATCCCGGTCCGTTCGCGCTCGCGCGCTTCCAGTTCGACAAGATACGCGCCGCAATCCTTGTCGATCGCGCGAAGCTCGTCGAGCTCCGCATCGCAGCCCACCGCGATGACATTGCCGTCGCGCACCATCGCCGCGGGCTCGGCGGCGATGGTGCGCTGGAGGAGAGACGTCCACGCGCCGTCGATCGCCAGCGCGGCAACGATGCCTTTCAGCATCGCCGAGCTGCATCGAGTGAGGAGGTCGGCGATAGACGGCAGGGACCCGAGCGTGTCGCGCAAGCCGGAGAGGTCGCGCGGGCGGGCGCTTCGAAGCGCGATGCGGGCGGCGATGCGCTCGATGTCTACGGTGCGCTTCAATGCACCGGCAAGTTCACGGCATCGCGGCGGTGCGGCGAGCAGCTCGGCGATCGCGCCGTGGCGGGAACGTGCAATTTCCGGATCCCGTCGCGGATTCGACAGCCACTGCCGCAACTGCCTGCTGCCGGCGTTGGTGACGCATGTGTCGAGGAGCGCTAGCAGCGTCGCGCCGCTTTCGCCTCGCAAAGTCTCGGTAATTTCGAGATTGCGGCGCGTCGCGGCGTCGAGCGCCAGATGGTCGGCTTCGCGTTCAACAGTCAGGGTGCTAACGTGCGGCAATGCGGATTGGTGCGTGGCCTGAGCGTAGCCGATGAGCGCGCCCGCGGCGCAGACGGCGAGCGGGGCGTCGCCGATGCCGTACGCGGCAAGGTCGAGCGTCCCGAGCTGGTCGCGCAAGCGGCGCAGCGCGGCGTCGGAGTCGAAATGCCACGGCGGAAGCGCGCGCGCCGGAATGCGGGCCCCTTTCGCGGACGAGACGGTTTCCCCGTCGGCGTACAACAATTCGCTCAGGTCCAGCCGGTCGAGGAAGGCGCCCACTTCCGCCAATGCAAGATCGCGCAGAGAAAGTTTGCCGGCGGCGAGATTGAGCGTTGCGATGCCGGCGCGGGCGCCGGCGACATGAACCGAAACGAGCAGACTATCGCGCTTGGCGTTGAGCAGCCCTGCATCGGTGATCGTGCCGGGAGTGACGATGCGGGTGACGCGGCGCTCGACGGGACCCTTCGACGTTGCCGGATCGCCGATCTGTTCGCAGATCGCGACCGATTCGCCTTGCCGGATGAGCTTGGCCAGATATTGATCGACCGCGTGATACGGCACGCCGGCCATCGGAATAGGGCTGCCGGCGGACTGGCCACGCGCGGTCAGCGTGATATCGAGGAGCGGCGCCGCGCGCTGCGCGTCGCCGTAGAACAGCTCGTAGAAGTCTCCCATGCGGTAGAACACGAGCTTGTCGGGATGCTCGGCCTTCACCCGAAGGTACTGTTGCATCATCGGGGTGTGTTCTCTCTGGCCGGCCGATTTGTCGGCGTCTGCAAGCCCATTTTTACTCTGAGCGGTCATCCAGTAGGTTCCGATAACTTACACTAAGTTCCGAGAAGCGCTACAATGTCAGTATAGGTTTAGTGTAGGTTATACTGATGTCCGCTCACACGCCGATAGTCCATCAGGGGCGCCCCTTAACGGTCGCCGCGATCCAAGCGCTGCGCCCAGGCCATTATCTCGCAGATGCGAACGAGCGGGGCTTACGCGTCGTGGCGTACCTGCAACGCAAGGCTTTTCTCTACCGATACCGTGGCCACGATGGGCGCTTGCGCCAAGTCACTATCGGCGACGCCAAGGAGCTCTCGATCGCTGAGGCGCGCGGGCGAGTGCGCGGGCTGCGCCAAGCCCGATCGGAAGGTCGCGACCCCCGCCACGTGCAGCATGAGGCTGTCGCCGAAGTAGTCGAATTGACCGCACAAACCGTCTACACGGTGGGGCAGTTGATCGCTGACTATGCGGCCGAGTGCCTGGCGCGGACAAAGGGCGGGGCGGAGCGCCTGCGCGCACTGCGCCACGACGTCCGCCACTGGGAGCGGCGCGAGGCTGCCGGCGTCACGCGCGCGGAGGTCAAGGCTCTTATCGCCGACGTGGCGTTGCGGACGCCGGACACGGCGGGCCGGGTGCTGCGCGAACTGCGCGCCGCGTATGCCCACGCGCTCGATCGCGAGCGTATTCCCGATAGTGCTGATCCGACCGCGCACGTCAAACCGCCGAAGGAATCGCGCTACGTACCGCGCGATCGTGCCTTTACAGCAGCAGAGTGGCGGGGCTGGCTGCAGTGGCTGCCCACATCCGGCATG
>DASZZK010000057.1:0-2636 GCA_035544975.1 Casimicrobiaceae bacterium
TCGCCCATGAAAACCTCGGCGACATCTACAGCCGTCTCGCCGGCGCCGAATACGATAGTGCGGCCGCCCTCGACAAGACCAGCAGGAGCGCCCGGGCCAAGCTCGTCCTGGTTCGCCAGCTATACGCGATGACGCCCTCCGGCAATGCACCGAAGCTCGTGGTGCCGGTGCCGAAGCCGGCGACGCCGCCCAATACAGTGAAATAGCGCGGCGCAAGATTTCCTCTCGCGCTTTTCGCCCAACCTCAACCACACCCAACCACGCAAAGGAGTCGTCCATGCTACCTCGTACCTTGCTGCTGCTCGCCGCCGGTCTGGCTTTTGGGGCCATTCAGGCTCGAGCCGCCAACCCGCAAGTCGATCTCGATACCAGCGCCGGCAAGATCAGAATCGAGCTCTACCCCGACGCCGCGCCGAAGACGGTCGAGAACTTTCTGACCTACGTCAAGGCCAAGCAATTCGACGACACGCAGTTCCACCGCGTGATCCGCGGATTCATGATTCAAGGCGGCGGGTTTACTTCGAACTTCCAGCAAAAGCCGACACGCGGCCCGGTTCAGAACGAAGCCGAGCAGAGCAGCAAGGCCGGTCTGCTCAACGTGCCCGGTACCGTGGCGATGGCGCGCACTGGCGATCCGCATTCCGCGACCGCGCAGTTCTTCATCAACGTCGCGGACAACAAGGCGCTTAATTTTCGCGATGCATCGCCGCAGGGCTACGGGTACACCGTATTCGGAAAAGTGATCCAGGGCATGGACGTGGTGAACAAGATCGCCGCGATGCCGACCGGCGCTGGCGGACCTTTTCCCAAGGACGTGCCGCAAGAGCCCGTGATACTCAAGACCGCAACCGTCGTCCAGAATTAGGCTTGCGATGGTCATCCTGCATACCAATCACGGTCCGATCACGATCGAGCTCGATGCCGCGCACGCGCCCAAATCCGTCGCCAATTTTCTCGAATACGTTCGCGCGGGGCATTTTGACAACACGGTGTTCCATCGCGTTATCGATGGATTCATGATCCAGGGCGGCGGGTTCACAGCCGACTTCAAGCAGAAACCGACCCGGGCCGCGATCGAGAACGAAGCGAAGAACGGGCTGAAGAACAAGCGCTACACGGTCGCCATGGCGCGCACCTCAGATCCGCACTCCGCCACGGCGCAATTCTTCATCAACGTCGCCGACAACGCTTTTCTCGATCACCGTTCCCCCGACGCCAATGGCTGGGGTTACTGCGTCTTCGGCCGCGTGGTTGCCGGTACCGACGTCGTCGATCACATCAAGGGCGTGCCCACCGCCAGCCGCGGCTTCCACCAGGATGTGCCGACCGAGGATGTGGTGATCGAACGCGCAGAGGAAACGGCGTAGGCATACGCCCGCCCGGTGCGACGGCGATGCCGCGGACGCTGTTCATTTCCGACTTGCACCTGTCGGCGAAGCGTCCGGAGCTCGTCGCCGCGTTTCATGAATTCGTGCGCGGACCGGCCCGGGGCGCCGCGGCGCTCTACGTCCTGGGCGACCTGTTCGACCTCTGGTTAGGCGACGACCAGCTGCGCGATCCACTCGCTGCCGGCGTCGCAAACGCCTTAGCCGAGCTTGCACGGTCGGGAACAGCAGTATATTTGCAGCGCGGCAACCGCGATTTTCTGCTCGGCGAGCGCTTCGCCAAAGCGAGCGGCGCGACCTTGCTTGCCGACGCGGTGGTGCACGACCTTCATGGCACACCGACGCTGATCATGCATGGCGATCAGCTTTGCACCGACGACGTCGGATATCAGCGCTTCCGCGCCTGGTGGCAGGACCCGGTGCATCGCCGACGCTTTCTCGCCCTGCCGTTCTTTGTCCGGCGCGGTATCGGCGCCACGCTGAGCGCCGGCAGCCGGCGAGCGATCGAGACCAAGCCCGAGGCGATCATGGACGTCAACACCGATGCCGTTGCCTCGGCGCTGCGCGAGCGCGGGGTGACCCGACTCATCCATGGTCACACGCACCGTCCCGCGCGGCACGCGGTGGATGTCGATGGGCGCGTCTGCGAACGACAGGTGCTCGCGGACTGGTACCGCAAAGCGAGTTACCTGGAAGTCTCCGAGGCGGGCATGACCGCGCACGCCTGAAGTCTGACGGCGCCGGCCCGATTCGGGCCTACGCAACCAGCGCCTGCGCAAAATCGGCGAGGAGATCCTCGCAATCCTCGATGCCCACCGATACACGGATCAGCGAGTCCGCGATACCCATGCTCGCTCGTCGCTCCGCCCCCATCTCGTGGTAGATGGTGTGCGCGACGGGAATCGCCAGCGTGCGATTGTCGCCGAGGTTCGACGACAGGACGACATGCTGCAGGCGATTGAGAAAGTCGAAACAGTCGAGCTTGGGGTCGAGCTCGAACGACAACAGCGCACCGAAGGCGGCGAAGAGCTCTGCCGCCAGCGAGTGCTGTGGATGCGAGTCGAGCCCCGGGTAATAGACCGCGCGAACCTCGGCTCGCGACGCGAGGAACCGCGCCAGCGCCATCGCGTTGGCGCAGGCGCGATCCATGCGCAGCGACAGCGTCTCGGCGCCGACCGCGAGATGGTGCGCCTGCTCCGCCGCCAGCGTTCCCCCCCAATCGCGCAAACCCTTCTTGCGGATCTGCGTCAG
>DASZZK010000058.1:0-4900 GCA_035544975.1 Casimicrobiaceae bacterium
CCAAGAACATTCCCAAGGCCCAGGAGCATCTGGCGGCGCTGGAAAAACTGTGCGGCCGGAGCTGTTCCGAGTATAAGGACCTCGACGAAGCCATTCGCAAGGCCAGCGGCGGCTGACCCGCGGCGGCTGACCCGCGGCGCCGGCTCGTTGCAAGCCATCCGTGAGATGCAATGTCCTGCGTCGCCAGCGGGCGCTGATTCGCGGGCGCTCGCACCCTACTCGCTTCGCGAGCGGCGCCGGCTCCTTGCACGCTATTCTTGGGATGGAATGTCGCGTGTCGCCGGCGGGCGCTGATTCGCGGGCGCTCGCACCCCACTCGCTTCGCGAGCGGGACCTGGCTCGCTGCTCACAGCGCCGGTCGTTCGATCCGGCGGTCAAACGGCCTTGTAGCCGGACACCCTTTTGCCTATAGTCATGGCGAAAGGAGGGACAGCCATGAAGCTGATCCTTGCTTTGAGCGGGGCCTTGTTGGTCGCGGGTTGTTCGTCGTTGCCGACGCAAGTCGCCGACAACGGTTCGCGGATGGTGTGCGACAAGGAGCAGATGGCACGCATCCAGGCGCGGTCGCTGAACCAGACATCCAAGGTGGACGTAATCTGGCTTAGCTGTCCGCAGATCCGCCGCGACCAGGTCAAGATCGTCTCCTGATCCTCAGCTCCTACCTTGACGTTCGGGTGTGGGGCAACGGGTTGTGCAGTAGGCTTCCGACGCTTGCCCAGCGCATCGGCGATGGGTCCTTTCACGCTAAAATGGGTCCTTTGCCTTCCGCCCGCGAGCCCCTCGATGATCTGCCGCCTGTTCCTTGCCACGTCGCTCGGTGCTTCGCTTGCCGTCGCGGCCGCCGGTGCTTACGCCCAAGCCGCGCCCGTCACCGCGCCCGTGGTCATACCGCCGCATAAGTGCGTCAAGCCGGAATACCCGGGCAAGTCTGCGTCGAACCAGAAGTTCACCGCCTTCAACAAGGAGTACGTCGCTTACGGCGCGTGCATCCAGAAGTATGTCGACGAGACCAAGCTCATCCTGAACGCGGCCGCCGCAGCGGTCAACGGAGCGGTCGAAGAATTCAACAAGTTTGGCGCCGACATCAAAGCCCAGGACGAGGGCACGAAGAATTAGCCCTTCGCACCCCGCCGCGAGCTTAGCTGCCATCGCCCAGGCGACCCTCGACGGGTTCAACCGCCATTACGAGCTGTTCCGCGACTGCGCGCGGCTGGCAAAGAACTATTTCGAAGCCGGCAACTGGCTGGCGATCGGTCACGTCTCAGGCGACCGAATCGACTTCTACGATCGCCGGGTCGCGGAAACGGTTGCCCGCCTCGAGCTCGATTTTGGCTGCGCGAACATCGATGATTCGCGCTGGGCCGAGGTCAAGCGCCATTACATCGCCCTCCTGATCGACCACAAGCAACCCGAGTGCGCGGAAACCTTCTTCAACTCGGTATCTTGCAAGATCCTTCACCGCACGTATTTCCATAACCGTTGTCTTTTCGTGCGGCCCGCGGTCTCCACCGAGCACATCGACGCCGATCCGCCATCGTATCGCTCGTACTATCCGCGGCAGCATGGCTTGCGCCAGGCGCTGATCGACATCGTCCTCGACTTCCGGCTCGAGCGCCGCTTCGCGGATTTCCGCGGTGACCTCGCCAACATCCTGGCTGCGTTTCGGCGGCGTTTCGGGAGGCCGTTGCGGCTCGAGGCGAATCATCAGATCCAGGTGCTTTCCAGCCTGTTCTTCCGCAATCGGACGGCCTACATCGTCGGGCGCATCGTCAATGGCTATCAGGCGCACCCTTTCGTGGTGCCGATCAAGCATGACGCGGACGGGAATCTCTATGCCGATGCGCTGCTCATGGATGCCGAGCAGCTCGCGCTCCTCTTCTCGGCCAACCGCGCCTACTTTCTGGTGGACATGGAAGTGCCGTCGGCTTACGTCACGTTCCTGCGCCACATCGTTCCGGAACGAACCGAAGCCGAGCTCTACACCATGGTGGGCCTGCAGAAGCAGGGCAAGACGCTTTTCTTCCGCGACTTTTTGCATCATCTCAAGCATTCCACTGACGACTTCGTGCTCGCCCCCGGTATCAAGGGCATGGTGATGACCGTTTTCACATTGCCGTCCTATCCCTACGTCTTCAAGGTGATCAAGGACCGGATCGCGCCGTCGAAGGACACCACCCGCGACAAGGTCAAGGAGAAGTACGTCCTGGTCAAGCACCATGATCGTGTCGGCCGCATGGCCGACACGCTGGAGTATTCCGATGTCGCTTTTCCGCGCGGGCGCTTCTCCGCCGAGCTCATGGCGGAACTGGAGGCGGTGGCACCGTCGACCATTGAAAAAGACGGCGACATGATCGTGGTCAAGCATCTCTACATCGAGCGGCGTATGACTCCGCTCAACCTTTTCCTCGAGCGAGCGACGCCGGTGCAGCGCGAGCAGGCGATGTCGGACTACGGCGACGCGCTGAAGCAGCTGGCCGCGGTGAATATCTTCGCCGGCGATTTGCTGTTCAAGAATTTCGGGGTGACCCGCTATGGACGCGTCGTGTTCTACGACTACGACGAAATCGAGTACCTGACGGCGTGCACCTTCCGCCACATTCCGCGGCTTCCTCCAGGCGAGGACGACATGTCGAGCGAGGTCTGGTATCCGGTCGGACCGAACGACGTCTTCCCCGAGGAATTCGCCACTTTTCTGCTCACCGACGGCGCGGTGCGCGCGGATTTCCTCAAGCGTCACGCCGATCTGCTCGAGGCGGAAGGGTGGCAGGCGATCCAGGCGACGCTCGCGCGAGGCGAGCTGCCGGAAGTGCTTTCCTATCCCGAGGCGCTGCGCTTCCCGCACTCAGGCGCAGCGCCGTCCAGCGCGCCGTCGCGGCAGAATCCGGGACGCGAACGTATCGGCGTGCCCAGATGATCACTGGCGAGAACCGTCCTGCCGTCGTGCTTAAGTCAGGGCGCGCGTGGCGCAATGGAGAGGCGGCGCGCGACGTCCTTGGCTTGCGCCGCGGCACCGACATCTCCCTGCCGCGCAGCCTCGACGTACCATGCCAGCGCCTTGTTCAAGTCCTTTGCAACGCCGTCGCCATGCTCGTAAAAACTGCCGATGATGTACTGCGCGCCAGGATCACCGCTTTGCGCCGCCGCTTCATACCACTTGGCCGCGAGCTTCCAATCCTTGGGTGCGCCGCGGCCGAGGAAATACTGGGTGGCAAGCTGCACTTGCGCATCGGCGTGGCCTTGCTCGGCAGCCTTGCTCCACCATAGTGTCGCGGCGGTCAGCGAACGCGCCACGCCCACGCCGTTCTCGTACAGCAGACCGAGGTTGTACTGGGCCTGCGCGAGCCCCGCGTCCGCCGAGCGCTGCAGCCAGACGAGGCCGCCGGTGACGTCCGTGGCGCCCGCCTCGCCGCCCATGAGCATCATCGCCAGATTGAACTGGGCGACGCGGTCGCCATCACGAGCGCGTTGCTCGAATTCAACCAATGCCGCAGGGTAGTCGTGCTTCTGGTACGCCCGCCACCCCGCGTCGGGCGGCGTCGCGGCTATCGTCATCGTGACGGCGGCGAGCAACATGGCGGTCGTCAGCACACGGCCATGCGTCGCGGATCGAGATGCCATTTCCGGTCCCGGAGTACAATGCGGTCCAGTCTATCACCCGTTTTCCGCGATGTTCGTCAGCGCATTTGACCTGTTCAAGATCGGCCTCGGGCCGTCGAGCTCGCACACCGTCGGGCCGATGCGCGCGGCCGGCCGTTTCGCCCACGAGCTCGCGGCGAGCGGCAAGATAAGCGAGGCCGCGCGCGTCGTCGTCGACCTTTATGGATCGCTCGCGCTGACCGGCCGCGGGCACAATACCGACCGCGCGATTCTGCTCGGGCTTTCCGGCGAGGTCCCGGACCGCATTGAGCCGGACCAGGTCGAGCCGAAAGTGCAGCGCATCCGCGACGAGCAAATGCTTTCCCTCGACGGGCGTCAGCCGATCCTCTTCCACGAAAAAGAGGATCTGCGCTTTCGTATCGACAAGACCTTGTCATTCCATAGCAACGGCATGCGATTCACGGCGCTCAACGCAGCCGGCGTCACCATCTTGCGCAAGGTGTACTTTTCGGTCGGCGGCGGATTTGTCGTCGATGAGGATGAAATCGACCAGTTGGCCGAGGCGCCGACCCGGCTCCGCGTGCCGTATCCATTCACCAGCGCGGTCGAATTACTGCTGCACGGCGAGACGGCGCACAAGCGCATCCCCGACATGATGCGCATCAACGAGTTCGCCCTTCGCAGCCCCGAGCAGGTTCGCTCGGGCCTGCTCGAACGCTGGGCTATCATGAATGCCAGCATCGACCGCGGCATGAGCGCTTCAGGCATCCTCCCCGGGGGTCTTAACGTGCGACGGCGGGCGAAGGCTCTCGGCGATGCGCTGCGTGTGAAGCGTTCCGAAAACACCCGGAATCCGACCGAGGCGATCGATTGGGTCAGCGCGTATGCGATCGCCGTCAACGAAGAGAACGCGGCCGGAGGCAGAGTGGTCACGGCGCCGACCAACGGCGCCGCCGGGGTCATTCCGGCGGTGATCCGCTACTATCGTGAGTTCTACGAGGAAGCGAACGAAGACGGCATTGTCAGCATTCTGCTGACCGCGGCTGCGATTGGGGGCCTCTGCAAGCGCAACGCGTCGTTGTCGGGCGCCGAGGTCGGTTGCCAAGGCGAGGTCGGTGTCGCCTGCGCGATGGCCGCCGCGGGACTTGCCGCCGCGCTCGGAGGCACCAACGCGCAGATCGAGAATGCGGCCGAGATCGGCATCGAGCACCATCTGGGCATGAGCTGCGATCCGGTCGCCGGCCTGGTCCAGATTCCATGCATCGAGCGCAACGCCATGGGCGCCGTGAAGGCCATCAACGCC
>DASZZK010000059.1:0-10904 GCA_035544975.1 Casimicrobiaceae bacterium
CAAGAACGTCGTCGCGCTGTCGCGGCAATTGATGGCCAAGCACGCAGGAAATGTGCCTTCCGATCATGACGCCCTCACCCGGCTGCCTGGCGTCGGCCGCAAGACCGCAAACGTCGTCTTGAACGTCGCCTTCGGTCATCCCACCATCGCCGTCGACACCCATATCTTCCGCGTCGCCAACCGCACCGGCCTGGCGCCGGGCAGGAACCCGGAAGAAGTCGAGCGCAAGCTGGTCAAGTTCACGCCCGACGAATTCCGGCACGATGCGCATCACTGGTTGATTCTGCACGGGCGCTACATCTGTCAGGCGCGGCTACCCCGCTGCTGGGAATGTGTCATCGTCGACCTGTGCGAATTCCGTCACAAGACGATCGCTCCGCCGTCAACGACGAAAGGTCGCTAAAGCTCGGCTGCCGTGGGTGCACGCCGATAGCAAAAGGCGCCCGCAGGCGCCGTTTTTCACCGCTCAGTCAGCGCTCAGCTTTCATTGCTTGATGACCAGAGCCGCCGGCTGTGACGCGTAATACGCGGCGAGATTTTCGATATCCTGGTTCGACAACTTATCGACGAAGCCCGCCATGACCGGACTCTTGCGCAATCCAGACTGGTAATCGCGCAGCGCCTTGGCCAGGTAATCCGGATACTGTCCGCCAAGCTTTGGATTGTCCGCAACCTGGCTGTTGCCGTCGATGCCGTGGCACGCCGCGCAAACCTGCTGAACCCGGGCAAGCGCGGCTTTGGGATCGGCGGCGTCGCTCAAGGTCGCCGAGCAAATTGCGCACAAGGCAAGCAGCAATTGGGGAACGGCTCTCATCGTCGTTCGCTTATTTGCTGGCGGTCCTGGCTGCGGCGCCGGCGTAATAGGCCGCGAGGTCGGCGATATCCTTGTCCGACAGCGAAGTCGCGATGGCGCGCATCGAGGGGTGGCTGCGAGCCCCGCTCCGGTATTCCTGAAGAGCCTTGACGAGGTACGCCTCGTGCTGGCCGCCGAGCTTGGGCACCTTGTAGACCTCGGGAAATGCCGTGCGCCAGCCGGTTATGCCGTGGCAGCCGACGCACATCTGCGTTTTCTGCGAGCCGGCAGCGGCGTTGCCCGCGGGCGGGCCTCCTTGCGCACAGGCCAGCGCCGGGAACAACAACGCGGCGGCGGCGAGGCGGAAAAACATCGCGGGAATCATGCTCCGAAGCTTTTGTGAAGCTTCCGCGGCGGCATCTCCGATGCGAAAGCTAACTTTTGTATTTTACGGGCTCGCCCCAAGCACGGTCAAACGCGAGACACGTTTATCGCTCGAGCAGGTCGCGTTTGGCCTTCACCGACTTCCATTCGTCGGCGTCGGGCGGCGCCGGCTTGCGTTCGATAATCGGCTTCCACAGTTTTGCCAGCTCGGCGTTCAGGCTCGTGAACGGCTTCTGATCGTCCGGAACGTCGTCCTCCGCGTAAATGGCTTCGACCGGACATTCGGCAACACAGAGCGTGCAATCGATGCATTCATCCGGATCGATAACCAGAAAATTGGGACCTTCCCGAAAGCAGTCGACCGGACAGACATCGACGCAGTCGGTATACTTGCAACGGATGCAACTCTCGGTGACAACGTAGGTCATTGCCGCGAATCCCTTGCTGGTGCGGAGGGTCGATTTTAGCAAATCGCGATCGAGGTCATCGGACAGATCGACTTCAGTCGCACGTCCCGGCACGCCGCCACCGCCGCTTGCACCGCAAGGGTCTTTCCGCTAACGTACTTCGGGCAGCCAGTTCCGGTCGTTTTTTGGCCCCGCCGGCCAGCCGCCCCTTCAGCGAGGTCCCATGAGCGAGAATATCAAGCACGTCACCGACGCCACCTTTGACAGCGATGTGCTGAAGGCGGGCACGCCGGTGCTCGTCGATTACTGGGCTGAATGGTGTGGCCCCTGCAAGATGATCGCTCCCATCCTCGAAGATGTGGCCAAGGATTACGCGGGCCGGCTTACCGTGGCCAAGATCGATATCGATTCCAACCCTGCCGCCCCTGCCAAGTACGGCATTCGTGGCATCCCGACGCTGATCCTTTTCAAGGGCGGTCAGGTCGCGGCGCAAAAGGTCGGCGCCCTGTCCAAATCGCAGTTGACGGCCTTTATTGACAGCCACCTCTGAACCCGTTAGGCTTCTAACTCATTGAATTGCGTCCCGCAGCGCGTATCGCGCGCGTGACGTCTCATCGGCGCCGCTTAAGGTGTTCCCGGCGCCAACCTCCCAGAGTGATTCAAGCGGCCAAAAGTGCCGCGCCCCGCTCTTCTCGTTACCGTCCCCCGCCCCCGGTCCACCTATGCACCTGTCCGACCTCAAGTCCAAGCCCGTCACCGAACTCGTCGAAATCGCCAACACCAACGAGATCGATGGCGCCAACCGCTTGCGCAAGCACGACCTGATTTTCGCGCTGCTCAAGAACCAGGCGAAAAAAGGCGAAAGCATCTTCGGCGACGGCACGCTCGAGGTGCTGCCCGATGGTTTCGGGTTTCTGCGATCTCCGGACACCAGCTATCTCGCCGGCACCGACGACATCTACATCTCGCCGTCGCAGATCCGCCGCTTCAATCTTCACACCGGCGACACCATCGAAGGCGAGATCCGCACGCCCAAGGACGGCGAGCGCTACTTCGCGCTGGTCAAGGTCGACAAGGTCAACGGCGAGCCGCCGGAAAACGCCAAAAGCAAGATTCTGTTCGAGAACCTGACGCCGCTCTTTCCCGACGAGGTGCTGATCCTGGAGCGCGACATCAAGGCCGAAGAGAACATGACCGGCCGGATCATCGACATCATCGCGCCCATCGGCAAGGGTCAGCGCGGACTGCTGGTGTCCTCGCCCAAATCCGGCAAGACGGTGATGCTGCAGCACGTGGCACATTCGATCGCAGCGAACTACCCTGACGTCGTGCTGATCGTGCTGCTCATCGATGAGCGCCCCGAGGAAGTGACCGAGATGCAGCGTTCGGTCCGCGGCGAAGTCGTGTCGTCGACCTTCGACGAGCCCGCCACCCGCCACGTGCAGGTCGCCGAAATGGTGATCGAAAAAGCCAAGCGGCTGGTCGAGCACAAGAAAGACGTCGTGATACTGCTCGACTCGATTACCCGTCTCGCGCGCGCCTACAACACCGTCGTGCCCGCGTCGGGCAAAGTGCTCACCGGCGGCGTCGACGCCAATGCATTGCAGCGGCCGAAGCGCTTCTTCGGCGCGGCGCGCAACATCGAGGAAGGCGGTTCGCTGACCATCATCGCGACCGCGCTGATCGACACCGGCTCGCGCATGGACGACGTGATCTACGAGGAATTCAAGGGCACCGGCAACATGGAAATTCACCTCGACCGGAGAATGGCCGAGAAGCGCACCTATCCGGCGATCAACGTCAACCGCTCGGGCACGCGCAAGGAAGAGCTGCTGCTCAAGCAGGACGTGCTGCAAAAGGTCTGGGTCCTGCGCAAGCTGCTCTACCCGATGGATGACCTCGAGGCCACCGAATTCCTGGTCGACAAGGTCAAGCAGACCAAGAACAATGCTGAATTCTTCGATTCCATGCGCAGAGGTTAGTGCCGACGCATGGCCGATGTAGGCTGGTCAGCGCAACGGCCCATCGATGTGCCTAAGGCCTTGAAAACCCACGAACCGGCCCTATCTGTCCATACTGGCGGCCCGTTGCATTGCACTGCAAAAAGCGCCATAATCCGCCGGTTTGCGGGTCCGGGAGTCAACCGATCCCCGCCTTACCACGTTTTGGTGCAAGACTCCGGCCCCCGCGAGAGCGTGCCGGTCAATGAGGTGTTCGATGAAAACCAGCATTCATCCGCAATACAGCGAAATTCAGGTCACGTGCAGCTGCGGCAACACGTTCGCCACCCGTTCGACCGTCAACAAGCCCCTGCACGTCGAAGTTTGCTCGGCGTGCCACCCGTTTTATACGGGCAAGCAGAAGATCGTCGACACCGCGGGGCGGGTCGAGAAATTCCGGCAACGCTACGCTTCCAAGACGGCCGTGCCCTCCGCGTGACGGTCCGGATCAGAACCATCGCGTAAAGGCAGCTTCGGCTGCCTTTTTCATTCCGGCACCTCGATGCCCATTGCCGAATCCGTTGCCGAGCCCGTACCTGAATCGGGCACTCCAGCCGAGTTGTCACCCTCAGGGCCCTATCGAGCGTTCAAGCAGGCTGGCCTGGTGCTGCTCTGCGTCGCATGGATAGGACTCGGCCTCTTCGGCCACGACCCCTGGAAACCGGACGATGCGACCAGCTTCGGCGTGACGCTGGAAATGCTCAAGCACGGCGACTGGGTCATCCCGCATCTGGCCGGATCCGCCCTCCCCGATCGCCCGCCGCTTTTTTACGCGCTGGCCGCGGCCACGGCAACGGCGTTCGGCGGCCTCATGCCCGTGCACGACGCCGCACGCATCGCCATTGCTGTCTGCCTCGCGGTGACGCTGTGGCTCCTGGCGCTCGCCGGACGCGAGCTCTATGGGCGAGCCTTCCGTTGGCTGCCGGTGTTGATTTTCATCGGTTGTATCGGCCTGTGGGATCGCGCGCACCAGCTCTCGCCCGACATCGGCCTGTTGGTCGCTTTTGCGCTCGCCCTGTACGCACTGGCGCTGGCGCAGCGGCGGGCAATCGTCGGCGGGGCATTGCTGGGCGTTGCCGTCGGCGTCGCATTTCTGTGCAAGGGTTCGGCCGCCGCGGCGTTTATCGGTTTGACGGCCGTGCTGCTGCCGTTTTTTCCGCCTTGGCGGACGCGGCGCTATCTGCTGACGCTCGGCATCGCGCTGCTGGTGGCAGCGCCTTTGCTGCTTGCCTGGCCGCTGGCGCTGTACCTGCGCGACCCGGGCTGGCTCGCGCAATGGCTCGAGACGCAGGATATCGCGCGCTACTTCGGCACCACCCGGGATTCGCCTCCGACCGAGCCGTTCTACTATCTGAAAAACCTGCCGTGGTTTGCGTGGCCGGCATTGCCGTTGGCGCTATGGACCCTGCGTGTTCGCTGGCGCGGTTACGGCGGCGGCTTGACGGGAGCGGGTGTCGGGCTGCCACTGACGATGATCGTTGTCGTCCTGGCGCTGATTTCCGCTGCAGCCGAGCCGCGTGCGACGCTTGCGCTGCCGCTGTTGCTGCCGATGTCGCTCCTTGCCGCCGCGGAGGTCGATACGCTCAAGCGTGGCTACTCCGGCGCGCTCGACTGGTTTGGCATCCTGACCTTCGGCCTCTTGGGCGTGCTGGTCTGGGGGCTCTGGCTCGAATCGCTGGTATACGGCGTGCCGGAGACGGTGGCGCGCATTTTCAAGGACACCCAGCCGGGTTATCAGCCACCCTGGCAGTGGCTTGCGGTGCTGCTCTCCGCGGTTCTAAGCTTGCTCTGGCTTGCGCTGGTGCGACCGGCACGGCGTTCGAATCGCCGGGCGATGCTCAATTGGGCTGCGGGGATGACGCTGGTCTGGGGCATGTACATGACCATTTGGCTGCCTTACCTCGATTCACGGCGCAGCTATCGCTCGGTCGCGGAATCGCTGGCGAACCACTTGCCGGCCGGCACCTGTGTGGCCAGCCATAATCTCGGCGAGCCGCAACGGGCTTTGCTTGAATACTTTCTGGACGTGATTACGGTGCGCGACGACTCGCAAGCTTCCAACCGTTGCGACGCGCTCTTGGTGCAGGCGGCGCGCGACGAATCGGACACGCCGCCCGATTCGGCGTGGGAAAAGGTGTGGGAAGGACGCCGACGCGGCGACGACACCGAGCGCTTCCTGCTCTTTCGCCGCCCGACGCCAGGCTCGTCACGATGAAGTTCATCGACGAAGCGAACATCGAAGTGATCGCCGGCGACGGCGGCAACGGGGCGGTATCGTTTCGGCGTGAAAAATACGTTCCGCGCGGCGGGCCCGACGGCGGCGACGGCGGGCGCGGCGGCAGCATCTGGGCGATTGCCGATCGAAACATCAATACCCTGATCGACTATCGCTTTGCTCGCATCCACCGCGCCAAGCCTGGCGAAAAAGGCCGCGGCGCCGACCAGTACGGGCGCGGCTCCGAAGATATCGTCCTGCGCATGCCGGTCGGAACCCTGATCACCGTTGCCGAGACCGGAGAGCTCGTTGCCGACCTCGCGGCGCACGGACAGAAAGCGTTGCTGGCGCAAGGCGGCAAGGGCGGCTTGGGCAACCTCCACTTCAAGTCGAGCACCAATCGCGCGCCGCGGCAATCGACTCCGGGCGAAGAAGGCGTACAGCGCATGCTGCACCTCGAGCTCAAGGTGCTTGCCGATGTCGGGCTGCTGGGAATGCCCAACGCCGGCAAGTCGACGCTGATACGAGCGGTGTCCGCTGCGCGGCCCAAAGTGGCGGACTATCCGTTCACGACCCTGGCGCCGAATCTCGGCGTGGTTCGCGTGGACGAGAACCGGAGCTTCGTCGTCGCCGACATTCCGGGGTTGATCGACGGTGCCGCCGACGGCGCGGGCCTCGGTCATCAGTTCCTGCGCCATCTGCAGCGCACGCGCCTGCTGCTGCATGTGGTCGATATCGCGCCGCTCGACGGCACCAGCGATCCGGTGGCGGACGCACGCGCCATCGTCAAGGAGCTAAAGCGCTACGACCAGGCGCTCTGCGACAAGCCGCGGTGGCTGGTCTTGAACAAGCTCGACCTCGTCGCGCCCGACGAGCGAGCGCAACGCGTCGTTGCGTTCGTCGACGCGTATCGGTGGACCGGCCCGGTATTCGCCGTTGCCGCGATCAACGGCACCGGCTGCCGCGAGCTCGTGTACTCGATCCAGGATTGGCTCGAAAAACATCCGGCGGAGATCGCGCGCGCTGTCCGAATGAGACGATGAACTCGCCATCTGAAACCTCCATCGTCGCCGGCGCCCGCCGGCTGGTGATCAAGGTCGGGTCGAGCCTGGTCACCAACGACGGCCGCGGAATCGACCATGCCGCCGTGGCACGTTGGGCGGAGCAGATCGCCAGCTTGAGCAAAGCGGGCCGCCAGATCGCGCTGGTGTCGTCGGGCGCGATCGCGGAAGGAATGCAGCGCCTCGGCTGGACGTCGCGCCCGTCGGCGATTCATGAGCTGCAGGCCGCCGCCGCGGTGGGTCAGATGGGGCTGGTGCAGGCGTACGAGACCGCGTTCTCGCGGTTCGGCTTTCACACGGCGCAAATCCTGCTGACGCACGAGGACCTTGCTGACCGGCGCCGCTATCTTAATGCGCGTTCGACCTTGATGACGCTGCTCGCGTTGTCGGTGATACCGATCATCAACGAGAACGACACGGTGACCACCGACGAAATCAGGGTCGGTGACAACGATACGCTGGGTGCGCTGGTCACCAATCTGATCGAGGCCGACGTGCTGGTGCTACTCACCGACCAGCATGGCCTGCACACCGGCGACCCGCGCAAGGATGCGGACGCGAAGCTCCTGCGACGCGGGCGCGCCGGCGATGCCGCGCTCGAGGTGGTAGCCGGCGGCGCGGGTTCGCGACACGGACAGGGCGGCATGCTGACCAAGGTCCTGGCGGCAAAGCGCGCCGCGCGCAGCGGTGCATCGACGGTCATCGCCGACGGACGCGAACCCGACGTGCTGACCCGGCTGGCCGCGGGCGAGGCGATCGGCACCGAGCTGATAGCCGAGACGATGACCCTCGCCGCGCGCAAGCAATGGCTTGCCGATCACGTCCGTGTCGAAGGCCGGCTGACGCTCGATGCCGGCGCGGTGCGGGCATTGACGCGTGAAGGCAAGAGCCTGTTGCCGATCGGGGTCTCGGCCTGCCATGGCCGCTTCGAACGCGGCGAGATCGTCGGCTGCTTCGACGTCGACGGCCGTGAGATCGCTCGCGGGCTGATCAATTACAGCGGGTCGGAGACGCAGCGTATCCTCGGCAGGCCGTCATCGGAAATCGAATCGGCGCTCGGCTACGTCGACGAGCGCGAGCTGATCCATCGGGACAACCTCGTTTTGCTCTGAAGGGTGCCGGTACTCCCTGCGCCCCGCGCCTACACCTTGCCCGGCGGATTCGTGTACGGAGACGGGATCACCGCGTGCGCCCATCCGTACAGGCGTTCACGCCGTGTTTGCGGGCGGTGATGCAGGTAACGCTCGAGCTCGGTCAAGCCGCGACGATAGACGTCACGCTTGAAGTCGATTACGTTTTCCAGCGGAATCCAGTAGTCGTGCCAACGCCAGGCATCGAATTCGGGATGATCGGTCGCACGCAGTGACACGTCGCTGTCGCGCCCGGTCAATCTGAGCAGATACCAGATCTGCTTCTGGCCGCGATAGCTGCCACGCCATTCGCGTTTGATCCAATGCTGCGGCACCTCGTAGCGCAGCCAATCCCGAGTACGTCCGAGTATCTTGACGTGCGCCGGATCGAGTCCGACTTCTTCCTTCAATTCCCGATACATCGCCTCCTCGGGCGCCTCGCCGCCGTTGATGCCGCCTTGCGGAAACTGCCACGAGTGCTCTCGGATCCGCTTGCCCCAGAAGACCCGATCTTTCGAGTTGGCGACGACAATGGCGACGTTCGGGCGATAACCGTCACGGTCCAGCATCGCGACACCTGTAGTTCTGCGCGTTGGCTTAATTCTTGCACAGATCGCGACGCCTTGCAAAGGCGCGAACTACCGCTGAGCGATAGGTTTTCGACCCGGTCGGCGTGAGACCAAAACAGCTCGCGGTGCGCCCGCGCGCGCCTGCAATCGGCCCGATAGCCGCTGTCCTTCGCCGCGAATCTGCATGGTCTGATCGTTGATCACCCGCCCCCATCCTTCTCGGAGGGCGCCGATTACCTGCAAAAGATGGCCTCGGGCCTGCTGCCGATTCATCGATTCATTCCGCAACGCATAAAGCGCGTGACGCAACATGAAGGCGAATCCCGACGTGAGATCCGCCTTCTACCTGGCTGCCATTACCGTTCCGCCGGCTCTCGAGCCGGCTACTGCCCGCTACGCGATCATAGACGCCCGGTCAGCAACAGGATGATCAGGATGATCACCACGACGCCGGCGATCCCGCTCGGCCCGTATCCCCAGCCGCTGCTGTATCCCCACGTGGGAAGGGCGCCGACGAGCGCCAGGATCAGGATAATGAGAAGGATGGTTCCGATGGACATTATTATTGCTCCTCGTTCTGGTTGACGATACACGAGTGCCGGACCTGCGGCGCTTGCGCTTCGCCCTGGGTGCCGGAGAGCAGCTGCCGGCATGGTTCTACGACCGCTCACTGCTCTGCAAACCGCGTGCCAACACCCGCGCGCGTTCAACCGCGACTGCGCAGCCACCACCCTGCGACGACCCCTGCATGGCAGAACGCTTCCGTCGGAAGAACATGCCGGTAAGGCTTACCGCCGCGCTGCAATTCTTGCCAATGCTCGTATAGCCTCATCCACGGTCGCTATGCCTGACTCGCCGCTGAATCGGTGCCGCGATCATGAGGCGTGCCGGGTTGGCATACGAGTTGCAGGATGTTCGAGTCCGAGACTCCCGCAAGCCCCATGCACGTTCAGACGCACAAGCCGCAGCCGCCGGTCGAGGAACCTACACCTGAGCCGGACGAGCGCGCACCGGTCGAGGAATCCGACCGTCCTGATCCGCGATCTCCTCCGGAGCGGCCAAGACGATGACGCTCTCGCTGGTACGCTCCGTGCTCCTTCGACAACGAGCCGGCCTCGGACGGCGCTGCAGCATGTTGGGAGGAGCCATGACTCAGGGGATGAAGCGAAAGTACTTTCGGCGCTTGCCGATCTTCGCGTTGGCGTTCGGCTTGCCGGCGTTCTCGATGACCAGCGAGTTGTCGGTCGAGCCGCCCGCGCCAAGCGTTTCGCAATGTGCATTGATCGAGGTTCATGACACCGCGGGGATCGGCTGGTGGTCTTCAGCCGCGCTGGAGTTCGATCCTGCCACCGCAGTGAACAGCGGCGACTGAGGGCAAGCGCAAGTGCATCGGCGACCACAAGCCGTCGCCGTCGTCCGAGCCGATTGCTCCGCGCGGCGCGCGGCGCCTCCCTAGAGGAGCGGCTTCTGGCGGTCGACGGTGGCGTCGACGACTGCCAGCGCGCTCATGTTGACGATACGCCGCACGGTCGCCGAGGCGGTGAGAATGTGCACCGGCTTGGCGACGCCGAGAAGTATCGGCCCGAGCGTGAGTCCGCTGCCGGCCGCGACCTTGAGCAGGTTGAACGAAATGTTCGCCGCATCGAGCGTTGGCATGATCAGCAGGTTGGCGTCGCCCTTGAGCCGCGAGTTGGGGAACACCGCCCGCCGGATCTCATCGGACAACGCCGCATCTCCCTGCATTTCTCCTTCGACCTCGAGCTCGGGCTCCTGAGCATTGATCAGCGCCAGCGCCGATTGCATTTTTTTCGCTTGCGGATCGTTGCTCGAACCGAAGCTGGAATGCGACACCAGCGCCACCTTGGGAACGATACCGAACCTTCGCACTTCCTCCGCGGCGAGCCGCGCGATCTCCGCAATCTGCTCCGCCGTAGGATCGCGATTGACATAGGTGTCGGCAATGAATACGGTGCGGTTCGGCAGCAGGACCGCGTTCATCGCGGCCCAGGTCTTGACGCCCGCGCGCAAGCCGATGACCCGATCGACATAGTGACGGTGCGCGTCGTGGGTCCCGAACATGCCGCACAACATTCCGTCGGCGTGTCCCATGTGAATCATCATCGCGCCGATCAGTGTCAGCCGCCGGCGCATCTCGATCTTGGCGAACTGCTGCGACGTGCCCCGGCGCTCGGTCAGCCGGTAGTATTCCATCCAGTAGTCGCGATAGCGCGGATCGGATTCGGGATTGATGATCTCGAAATCGACGCCGGGTTTGAGCCGCAAGCCGAACTGCGACAGCCGGCGCTCTATCACGGCTGGCCGGCCGACCAATATCGGCTTGGCCA
>DASZZK010000060.1:0-2735 GCA_035544975.1 Casimicrobiaceae bacterium
CGGGATCTGGGTGATGCGGCGGACCAAAGTGGCGTCGTACTGCCGACACGCGCGGTCGCCTCGACGGATGAGCTCGATCTCGGTGGCCGGATCCTGAGCCTGCGCGCCTGGAAGACCGCACATACGGACAACGATCTCACAGTCTTCGACCAGGCGAGCCGAACGCTGTGGCTCGGCGACCTGCTTTTCGTCGGCCACGTCCCGGTTGTCGACGGCAATTTGCGCGGTTTCTTAGCCGCGCTCGAAGAGGTCAAGACCCTTCGGGCGAATCTCGTCATTCCGGGACATGGTCGCGCGCTCGCCTGGCCGGAGGCGATGGCCGCCGAAGAGCGCTACCTGAGACGTCTTCTGGACGATGTGCGCGCGGCGATCAAGGCAAAACGCACGCTGGCCGAGACACTCGCGTCCGTCGACGAAGGACGCGAGCAATGGCTTTTGTTCGATTCGTTTCACAAGCGCAACGTTAGTGCCGCCTATGCCGAGCTCGAGTGGGACGAGTAGGCGCCGAAGCGTATATTGTCTTCACTTGATGCCCGCCGGGCTGGAATGGCGCAAGGCCGCGGTGAAGCGGACGGAGATCGAGATGACTTGGCGCTTTCTCTTAGTCGTGATGGGTTTGGCGTTGGCGGCCGCCGGCGCGGCGCGCGGCCAGGATGCAGACCCCGCCGAGAGCGTCGTCTGGAAAAAAGTGCACGCGAGTGTGTTCGGCAATGCGCCGCTCGAAGCGGCCGACAACGTGGTCACGCTGGACACGCCCAAACGGGCGGAGGACGCGGCCATCGTCCCGGTCGCGATCCGATCCCAGTTTCCACAGGCCAAGGAGCGCTTCATCGAACGGATCTGGCTGATCGTCGACAACAATCCGTCGCCGATCGCGGCGGTGTTCCATTTCACGCTGGAGAGCGGCCGCGCCGACATCGAGACGCGCATTCGTATCGAGGAATACACCCATGTCCGTGCAGTGGCGCTGACGAACGACGGGAAGCTGTACATGGCCGCGAATTACGTCAAGGCGTCGGGCGGCTGCTCGGCGCCGGCGGGGAAGGAGGCGCTGGTGTCCAATGCCAACCTCGGCAAAATGCGCATTCGCGTCGACGAGTCCGCAGGTCCCGGGCAGCCCGCGCTGGCGCAATTGATGATCAGTCATCCGAACGATTCCGGGCTCGCGATGGATCAGGTGACACGCACCTACGCACCCCCACATTTCGTTCGCCAGGTGAAGGTGAGCCATGCGGGCAAACCCGTCATGAGCGCGGAGGTCGATTTCTCGATCAGCGAGAATCCGAACTTCCGCTTCTATTTTGTGCCGGACGGCGGTGGTCAGCTGGAGGCGAACGTCGTCGACAACCAGGACCTCGAGTTCGCGACGACGGTGAGGCTCGACTCGGGCCGTGGCGGCACCGCATCTACGTTGCGGTAACGGATCACTCGATCGGGCCGCGAGACGTCAGCCGGCGATAACCACTTGCACGCAGTCAGGGCGATGATCGCGCGAGTAGCCGAAACGACGTTTATCCTCTTCGTCCGTTACACTGCGCCACAATCCGAAAACCAAGGCGAATCCACTAAGTCGGGCTAAAATTGCGCACCCGTCCATCGAAGGCTCCGGAGTCAGACTCATGATTCATTGCGTGCTGCACGATCCTCGGGATTCGGTCGCGGTCGTGGTCGTCGAAGGCATCAAGGCAGGGCAGACCCTGACCGGTCTGATCCTCGACGAAGACCGCACCATTACCTTGCCATGTATCCAGGACATACCGCTCGGGCACAAGGTGGCACTCAAGGACATGAACGTCGGTGATACGGTCGTCAAATATGGCGTGGACATCGGCAAGGTCGTGGCGCCGATCAAGACGGGACAGCACGCCCACGTCCACAACATCAAGACCAAGCGTTGGTAAGCTCTCGGCGGCCGGCGCAATCCACGCCCTTGCCGCTGCCGGCCTTCAAGTTGCGCACACCGGCGTCGATTTCGATCGTCGCAATTTTTGGAGTTTGAGCACCATGCAGAAAAGTTTCTCAGGGTACCGGCGGGAGAACGGTCGCGTCGGTATCCGCAACCACGTGATCATTCTTCCCGTCGATGATTTGTCCAACACAGCCGCCGAGGCGGTCGCGCACAACATCAAAGGGGCGATGGCGATTCCGCATCCCTATGGCCGGCTGCAGTTCGGCGCCGACCTCGACCTGCACTTCCGGACGCTGATCGGCGCCGGCAGCAACCCCAATGTTGCCGCGGTGGTGGTGATCGGCATCGAGGAAGGGTGGACCAAGAAGATCGTCGACGCGATCGCCGTGACCGGCAAACCGGTGTCGGGTTTTGGAATCGAACTGCATGGCGACCACGACACCATCATGCGTGCATCCAAGGCGGCGCGCGAATATCTGCAATGGTCGAGTGAAAAGCAACGGGTCGAGTGCGAGCTCAAGGAATTGTGGGTTTCGACCAAGTGCGGCGAATCCGATACCACGTCGGGATGCGGCGCCAATCCCACCGTGGGCGACGCGTTCGACAAGCTCTACGCGGCAGGATGCACGCTCGTGTTCGGTGAGACGACCGAGCTTACCGGCGGCGAGCAGATCGTTGCGGCGCGCTGCCGCGACGACAAGGTTCGCGCCGAGTTCATGCGCATGTTCGACCGCTATCAGGAAGTGATCAATCGCCACAAGACGAGCGATTTGTCGGACTCGCAGCCGACCAAGGGCAACATTGCCGGCGGGTTGACCACGATCGA
>DASZZK010000061.1:0-5489 GCA_035544975.1 Casimicrobiaceae bacterium
CGGCATCGCGCGTATCGCCCTGCGCATCCGGCACACCTTGCCGGGCCGGATGCTTTACCGTCTCGCGCCCAAGGCGCTGCGGCAAGCGCTGAAGGCGAGGGTCACGGAATGATCGAAGCCGATTACGGCGAATGGCTCGCGCGCGGGCAAGCACATCAGCAGGCGGCGCGACCGATCGACGCCATGCTGTGCTATCGCCAGGCCTTGAAATCGAACCGCAACGCGGTGCAGGTTCAGTTTCAGCTGGGTGAGGTGCTGTGCGATCTCGGCCGTCGCGAGGACGCGATCGCGGCTTTTCGCATGGCGCTGACCTGGCAACCGCGGCACTTGTCGTCGCTGGTAGCGCTCGCGGACCTGTTGCGAAGAACCGCGCCGGCGGAAGCCGTCAGGCATTACCAGCATGCAGCGGCATTGGACCCGCGCAACGCCACGGTGCGCGAAGGTCTCGCGCTGTCCTTGCTCGCCTCGGGCGACGCGAGTGCGCTCTCGCAACTGGCGTCGCTTATGGACGCCGACGCCTCGTCCTTTCGCGACTGGGACGAATTGTCCCGGATGCTCGCCGCCATGCCGCCCTCGCCGGAGAAGAGCGCGCTTGTGCGAACGATCGGATCGCTACCCGATTTTCCGCCGTCGGCGCTGCTTCTGGCGATCGCCATCGAGAGCGTTGTCGCCGACACGCCGCAGGATAAGGACCGCGCGCTTGCATTGTTCGATGTGGCGGAGCGACGTGCGGCGACCATCGATGATCCGGAAGCGCTGCGTCGGCTGGCCGTCGCGGCGGCCGCGATCGGCCCGACAGGCTTGTCCTCGGCGTGGGCGCAACGTTATGCGCAGGCCTGCGTCGCGATGCATTTGCTGCCGGTTCCCCTGCTGTGGCCACGCCGCACTTCGGGCAGGGCCCTGCGTGTTGCCTACCTTGTCCCGCGCCGAGGACAGTTGGTCGTAGGCGCCGCAATGATCAACATCGATGCGTATCTGCGCCACGTCGCGACGGCGCACGCACGCGACAAGTTCGCACCGGCGATTCTCTTCGTCGGGGATGTTGCGCCGAATAACGCCGGCGCCGCGCACCTTAAGGACATTCCCGTCGGGACGCTTGGTTTCGCGCCGGGGCAGGCGATGGCTCGGGCGGTCGCCGAAGCCGATTACGATGCGTTGATCGATCTTGGCGGCATGGCAGAAGTGACAGGACCTTTCCTTGCCGCAAGGCCGGCACGCACGATATGGACCTATCCGACGCTGCCGGGCGCGCACGTCGCACCGCTGATCTCGCACTTATTGCCGCCGCTCATCAGTGAGGCCAGGCACGCGGAGCCCATTGCAGGTGATAGCCCGAGCGAGGCCGTTTGGGCGGAGCACCGCAAAGCAATCGAGGCCGCGCTGCTGGCCGCTTGCACGGGGACGCGCTCGTCGACGGCGCCCGCGACTTTGGCTCAGGGCGCGATGGTCGGTCTCTGGCGCACCGCGGTCGCCGCGCACCAGGCATCCGATGCTGACTCGGCGTTCGCCGGGTATCTCGCCGTGCTTGCCCAGCAACCCGATTTTGCGCCTGCACTTTATCTGCGGGGTTTGCTGCTCCGCGATCGCGGCCGGGACGCCGATGCGCGATCCTCGCTTGCCGCCGCGATCGCTGTCGCACCGGCGTATGCCGAGGCGACGGTTGCGCTGGCAAATCTTGAGCGCGGGCGGGGCGACCTGGAGTCAGCTTCGGCGTTGTGCCGCGCCGGCCTCGCGCTTGCCGCCGATGAGAATTCGCGCCTGTCGCTGCAACGCGCATTGGGCCTGGTCGAGCTCGCGCGGCACGATGGTGTCGCGGCGCGCGCCGCATTCGAGGAAATTCTGAAGGCCCTGCCCACCGATGCGGATGCGCACTACAACCACGGCGTCGCACTGCAGATGATGCATCTGCGCGAAGACGCGCTCCGCGCTTACCAGCGCGCGCTTGCGTTCGATCCGGAACTGATCGCGGCCGACTTCAACATCGGCGTCATCCTCCACGAGCAAGGGCGCACCGACGCCGCCATCGCCGCGTTCGAGCAGGTGCTCGCGCGCGATCCGCGGCATGTCTCCGCGCACAAGACGCTGGGCGACACACTCCTGGCCGCACGACGGATAGACGACTGGTTGAGAGTCTTCAAGCGATTCGAGGCGAACTGTCCGCACGCGCTCTCGCTCGCCGTGCAGGCACTCGAGGTCTATCAGTATCGCGGCGACTTCGCGGGGCTGGACCGCTATCTCGACCGGCTGCGACAGGACGAGTTCAAGCCGGAGAGCGAGACCGACCTCGCCGACTGCCTAGAGCAGCTACTGTTTCTGCTTCTCTATTTCGATATGGAGCCGGAAGCCCAGCTCGGGCTCTATCGCGCGTACGACGCGGTGGCGCAACGCGTCTACGGCAAGCCGCTGCCGACGCCGCACGTCCGGCGCGCGGGACGGCTGCGCATCGGCTATCTTTCGGGCGACCTGCGCAATCAGGTGATGGGCAAGATGATGTGGTCCGCCATCCAGCATCATGATCGCGATCGGTTCGAGCTCTACTTTTACTCGCTGACGCCGGAGAGTGACGAGTGGACCGAGCGTTATCGTCAGCTCGGCGACCATTTCGAGATGATCGGCGATCTGTCGGAGCGCGAAGCGGCGCTGCTGATTGCGGCCAAAGACCTCGACCTTCTGGTCGACTTGTCGACGCACACCAAGGGCGCGAGGCCGGGCATCCTCGCGCTTAAGCCCGCCCGGGTGCAGATCACGCACGTCGCCAGCGCCGGAGTCGTGGGCCTCAGCGCCATCGACTTCAAGCTGACCGATGCTTTTGCCGACACTCCCGAAAATCAGGCGTTTCAGATCGAGACGCTGCTGCCGATGGCCGGGTGCGTATATCCCTATCGCCACATCGAACCGGCCGCCGAGCATCCGTTCCATCGCGACCGGTTGAACATCCGCGGAGACGCGATGGTCATCGGCGCGTTCGTCAACCCCCTCAAGCTGTCGCGGCGCTGCCTTTCGCTCTGGCGCGAAGTGCTGGACCGCGCGCCTCAGACCCTGCTGGCGATCTCTCCATTGTCGCCCGAGGCGCGGGGAGTCTATGTTCGATTGCTGGGCGCCGCCAACATCCCGCTCCAGCGCGTCGTCCTGGTGCCTCAAGGCCGCAACGACGAAGAGAACCAGGCGCGCTACAACGTGATCGACTTTACCCTCGATCCGCTTCCATACGGCGGCGTCAATGGCACGCTGGAAGCGCTCGACATGGGCGTCCCGGTGGTGACCCTGTGCGGCAAAAAGCACAGCGAGCGCACGTCGTACAGCATTCTCGAAAATCTGGGAGTGAGCGAGACGGTCGCCGCCAGCGGCAGCGAATATGTGGACATTGCCGTACGGCTCGCGACTGAAAGTGAGTTCATGTCCCGGGTGCGAGCTGCCATCAAGGCGGGACTGGCGCGTTCGACGCTCACCGACATGCCGCGGCACGCGCGGGCGCTGGAGGCCGCGTATGAAGAGGCGTTGGCGAGAGCGCGACCACGTGCGCCAGTTGGCGAGAGCCGATGACCGGAACGAGCCGCATCGATCACGCGCGGCAGCTTCTTCGTGCCGGCGACATCGCGGCGGCGCGACGCGCGTGCGAGGCGTGCCTGCCTGCACCGGTCGACGCCAAGGAATTGGCGGGCGCGCACCTGATCCTGGCCGCGTGTTGTCGTTGCGAGAGCGACCCGGTGGCGATGCTCGCGCACGCCGCCAGCGCCGTGGCCGCAACGCCGCGCGATGCGCTGGCTCACTATGCGCTCGCCGAATGCGTCGATGAAACCGGAGACAAACTGCGCGCTGTCGAGGAGCTGCGCCGCGCGATCGAGTGCGATCCGGAAATGGTCCAGGCTCATCGTTATCTCGGTGCGCTGCTGCTCGATGCTGGGAATGTCGGCCTTGCGATCGACAACCTGCAGCGCGCGGTGGCGCTCGACGCGACGCATGCCGAAGCGTGGAATAACCTGGGCACCGCGCTGCACCACGCGAACCGTCTTGCCGACGCCGAGACTGCGTACCGCCGGGCGCTGACGCTAAAGCCGGAATATCCGCGGGCCGAATGCAACCTCGCGGTCCTCCAGCGTGACCAGGGCCGCGCCGACCTGGCGGAAGCAACCTTGCGCGCGCTCATCGCGCGGCAGACGCCGGCAGCGGTATTTCGCCCGGCATTGACGGCGCTGGCGGATCTTTTGCGCGACCATGGCGAGCTCGACGAAGCCGCGGAGCTTTATCTTCGCGCGGCAAAGCTCTCGCCCGATTCGAGCGCCACGGAGATGCTGGACCTCGGCATGGTGCTTACTGAACGCGGCGATCCGGTGCAGGCGAAAAAGGCGTTCGGCGTCGCGTTGCGGCAAAATCCCCGGTATCTGCGTGCGGCTCTGGCCATGAACCTCACGCTGCCGATGATCTACGCCGACGCGGCCGACGTCGCTCGCGCGCGCGCCGAGTACGTCCATGGCCTCGAAACGCTGGAGCGGGAGCTCGACGACAGGATTGCCGGCTTGGATTGGCGTCAGGTTGCGGACGGACTGATCTGGAGTAACTTCTATCTTGCCTATCAGGGCGAGAACGACAGGCAGTTGCAGTCGCGCTACGCCGCGCTCGCGGCGCGCGCGCTCGATAGCGTTGATCGTGCCTGGCGGGCGCCGATGTCCGCCGCCGCTCCGGCGGGGCGGAAGATTCGCATTGGCTTTGTGTCGGCTCTGCTGCGCGAATGCACCGTCGGGCGCTACTTTGCGCGTTGGCTCACCGACCTCGATCGCGCGCATTTCGAGGTCTGCGTCTACTCGCTGAGCGCAGGTGTCGACGCCGTCACGACCGCGATTGCCGCCCGCGCCGATCGGATGCACACCTTCGGCGGCGGCGAGGCTTTTCCATCGACCATCGCGCCGGTCATCCGCTCCGAGCGTCTCGACGTACTGGTCTATCCGGAGTTGGGCATGGGTCAGGCCACTTTCGCGCTTGCCTCGATGAGGCTTGCGCCGCGTCAATATGCGGCATGGGGCCACCCGGTGACGACCGGACACGCGACCATCGACGGCTTCCTGTCCTGCGCCGCCATGGAGCCGGAGGGCGCCGACCTCCATTACACCGAAAAGCTTCTCCGCCTGCCCGGGATCGGCACGCGCTTCCGGCGGCAGACGCTGCCGGCGCCGATCGAGCGCGAGGCGTACAGCCTGCCGCGGGACGCAACGCTATTGCTTTGTCCCCAGTCGCTGTTCAAGATTCATCCGGACAACGATGCGCTGTTCGCCCGCGTTCTGATCGCGAATCCGCGGGCGGTGCTGGTGCTGTTCGCAGGCCGCCATCGTGCCATCACCGACCAGTTCATGCGCCGGCTCGCCCGCTGTTTCGAGCAGCACGGCCTACCCATCCGCGAGCGCACACGCGTACTGCCGCAGCTTCCGCACGACGATTACCTGGCGGTAAATCTCGCCTGCGACGCGATGCTCGACACGATGCGCTGGTCCGGC
>DASZZK010000062.1:0-13615 GCA_035544975.1 Casimicrobiaceae bacterium
CACGCTTGCCGGAGCGCGCGGCGCTTCGCCGTCGATGACGCTGTTGGGGCCCCCCGAAAGGATGATCCCGGCCGGTGCGAATTTCCTGACGAACGACTCCGGAACGTCGAAAGGATGGATTTCGCAATACACGTTCAGCTCGCGCACCCTACGCGCGATGAGCTGAGTGTATTGCGCACCGAAATCGAGAATCAGAATGGACGAATGCATGGGCGTCATCGAGCCGCGGAGGAGACGGGAGCAGCCGCTGCGCTGGCGAAATGACGGCGCGCCAGCCAGAAGGCGGCCCCCTGCAGCAGCGCGCTGACAAAGAAGGTGACGCCGACGCGCCAATCCTCGGGCGGCAAGTGGCTCACCGCTGCAAGCAAGGGCGTTCCGATCAAAGGCGCGACGACGAACATAATGCTGTTGATCGAGTTGAGCGCACCCATGGTGACGCCCTGCTCGCGCGGATCGACGGCGTTGGAGACGACCGCCTGCAGCGCGGGGCCTGCCGCAAAGGACAGGAAGTTGGCGATAATGATCGCGTACATCATCCATCCCTGCTGCGCCAGGCCGTAGAGAACATAGGCGATGATTCCGGTCGCCAGCCCGGTGAGCGCCAGCCGAACATTGCCGAAGCGCCGCAACAGCGTCCCCAGCATGCCTCCTTGCACGACAGCCGCCACCAGGCCGACACAAAACAGCGCGAAACCGTTTTCGCGTGTGCCCCAGCCGAATCGGAAGTGGGTAAAGAGCACCCAGGTGGTCTGCAACATCAACTGCGCGAGCACGACCAGCGCGAATACGACGACGAGATTGCCGATCTCGCGGTGCCGGGCAAGTGTCAGCAGCGCGGAGAAAGGATTGGCCTTGGCGAGCGAGAACGGCGAGCGGCGATCGGCCGGCAGCGACTCCGGCAGGATGAAAAATCCATACGCGGCGTTGACCAGCGACAGACCGGCGGCGGCGTAAAACGGCAAATGCAAATTGACGCTGCCCAGCAGGCCGCCGATCACGGGACCGAAGATGAAGCCGAGGCCAAAGGCTGCGCCGATCAGGCCGAAACTCTTTGCCCGCTCTTCGGTGGTCGAGACATCCGAGGCGTACGCATTGGCGACTGAAAAGCTTGCGCCGGCGGCGCCTCCGATGACCCGGGCGACGAACATCAGCGCCAGCGACGGGGCAAGCGCGAGCAAGAGGAAATGCAATCCGAGGCCCAGCAGCGACCACAGCAGCAGCGGCCGGCGTCCGAAGCGATCCGACAGCGCGCCGAGCAAGGGTGCGCAGAAAAATTGCATCACGCCGTATACGACGACGAGCGCGCCGTACCAGTACGCCTGCAGCTCGCGGCTGGCAGTGTACTCGCCGACCAGCATCGGCAGCACCGGGAGCGCGATGCCGATGCCGAGCACATCGATGAAGACCACCACCAGGATGAACGGCATCGCCGCGCGACGGCCCCGCACGGTGCGTGCACTAGACATTGGAAACGTTCATCACCAAGCGCACGGGTACGGTTGCCGGATCGTCGCGCGCAGCTACATTCGATCCGGCGCGCCGGGCTGCTGGAATCACGCTGTCAGTCGACGCGATAATTCGGTGCTTCCTTGGTGATCTGCACGTCGTGCACGTGCGATTCGCGAATGCCCGCGGTCGTGATCTCGACGAACTCGGCGCGGGTGCGCAACTCGTCGATGTTCGCGCAGCCGCAATACCCCATCGCCGCGCGCACGCCGCCCAAGAGCTGATGCACGACCGCGACCATCGTCCCCTTGTACGGCACCCGTCCCTCGATGCCCTCGGGGACCAGCTTTTCCGCGGCGCCTTCGCCTTCGGAGTCCTGAAAGTAACGGTCGCTCGAGCCGAGCTGCATCGCGCCGAGCGAGCCCATACCGCGGTAGCTCTTGTACGAGCGTCCCTGATAGAGCTCGATCTCTCCAGGGGACTCCTCCGTGCCCGCGAAGAGGCTCCCCAGCATGATGCTGGACGCGCCCGCGGCAATGGCCTTCGCGATGTCTCCAGAATACCGAATACCGCCGTCGGCGATCAACGGAATGTCGAGATCGCCGACGCCCTCGAGCGTGCTGAGTATCGCCGAGATCTGCGGCACACCGACGCCGGCGACGATGCGCGTGGTGCAGATCGATCCGGGGCCGATGCCGACCTTGATCCCGTCGGCGCCGCAGTCGGCCAGCGCCCGCGCGCCGCTTGCAGTCGCGACGTTGCCGCCGATAACCTGCACTTTCGGGAAGGTGCGCTTAGCCCAGCGAACGCGCTCGAGCACGCCCTGAGAATGACCGTGCGAGGTATCGACGACCAGAACGTCGACGCCGGCGGCAACCAGCGCTTCGGCGCGCTCGTCGGTATCGGCGCCGGTCCCGAGCGCTGCGCCGACGCGCAACTGACCGAGCTCGTCCTTGCAGGCATTCGGGTGCTCGGTCGCCTTCAGGATGTCCTTGACCGTGATGAGGCCCTTGAGCTCGAACTTGTCGTTCACAACGAGAACACGCTCGAGCCGGTGGCGATGCATGAGGCCCTTGGCGTACTCGAGCTCGGTGCCCTCGGCCACGGTGACCAGCTTGTCGCCTTTGGTCATGATATTGGCGACCGGCTGATCGAGATTGGTCTCGAAGCGCAGGTCGCGGTTGGTTACGATGCCGACCACCTTGCGCCCGTCGAGAACCGGCAGCCCGGAGATCCTGTGCTGTCGGGTCAGCGCCAGCACGTCGTGAACGGACATGGTGGGCGGGACCGTGATCGGGTCCTTGACCACGCCGCTCTCGAAACGCTTGACCTTGGCCACCTCGGCCGCCTGGGCTTTCGGGGGCATGTTCTTGTGCACGATGCCCATCCCGCCTTCCTGGGCGATGGCGATGGCGAGGCGTGCTTCGGTTACCGTGTCCATTGCCGCCGACAGCAGCGGAATGTTCAGCGTAATGCTCGAGGTAAGGCGGGTTTGGAGGCTGACGTCGCGGGGAACGACGGTGGAGTGGGCAGGGAGCAGCAGAACGTCGTCAAAAGTGAGGGCTTTTTGAACGACACGCATCGTGCATTTCTCCTATGCGCAAAAACCGATTATACGCGGGTCGTGTGCACCGGTAAACGGCGCTGTGAGCCAGCCGGGCGGCAGCGAGTTGACGTTGGCTCAGGATTAGTATTACCTTGTCATAACTCTTGTGTGACCGGGACCCTGAATGAAGCTGCACACCTCGCTAATTTTTGCCGCCGGACTTGGCGCTTTCGTCGCCTTGGCGACGACGGCCTCTCACGCGATCCTCTACAAGTGGACCGACGAGAATGGCCGCGTGGCCTACGGCGACCAGCCGCCGCCGGGCGCGAAACCCGAGAGGCTCAATACCAGCATCGGCCCGGCCGATCCCAACGCGGTGCGCGACATGGCTAGCAAGGACGCGGAGATCAAGAAGCGCCAGCAGCTACGCGCCGACGAGGCAGCCAAGACGGCAAAGGACGAGTCGGACGGGAAGAAGAAACTCGCTCAATGCGTGCAGGCGCAAGGCAGGATCAAGACGCTTCGCAACGATCGGGCAGTGTACCGGTACAACGAAAAAGGCGAACGAGTGTTTTACGAGGCAGCCGATCGCGAACAGGCCATCGCCGACAATCAGAAATTAATGCGCGACCTGAATTGCCCGGCGCTACCCACCACCTAAAGCCGGATCGTTCCGCCGGCAAACGCGGCCAATGCCGCCTGCGCTGACCCGACCGACGGCGCCGCACCTCCGCACGCGCCAACTATTTCTTGTCCAGATTGGCCTGATTGATCTTGACGTCGGCCTTGCTCTTCAGGATAGCCAGGTAGGCATTGAACAGCTCGTGCCCGACCTGGTCCCCGACACGATTGCTGAATGCCTTGAGTCGCTCCGCATCCGGCGCCGGCGGCGCGATCACCTGAGTCACCTTGTAAACCGAAAAAGTGCCGCGCTCGGCGGGAGCGCCCACGTATGCCGGCAGCTTGTTCGCATTGGCGTGGAAAATCTTGATCAGCGCATCGGGCGGAAATCCAGGCTGCACCTGATTCCGGGTCAGCGTCACCGGCGTACCAAACGACAGGCCGGCGTCCTTGCCCTGCTCCAGTAGCGCCAACTTTTCCTTCCCTGTTTTTTGTGCCAGCTCGCTCGCCGCGTTGCGCTCGAGCTGGCGGCGGATCTCGGCTTTGACGTCGTCGAAAGGCCGCGTCGTGGCGGGCTTGTATTCGACGACTCTGGCCGCCATCAGAGTATTGGGCGCGACCTCCATCGCCTCGGTGTTGCGTTTGGCCTGCAGCGACTCGGGACTGAATACTGCCTGCACGAACTTGGCGCTGTTCTGCGCCAGCGCCTGAATCTGAGTGCGGGTAAGCATCGGAGTCGATTTCACTTCCAGATTGAGCCCCTTGGCCGCGGCCTGAAGCGAGTCCGCCTGTTCATAAACCAGGTTTTGAAACTGGTCGGCGGCTTCGACGAATTTACGGGTCGCCTTCTGCCGCTTGAGATCCTGCTCGATCTGGCCCTTTGCCTCGTCGAAGCTCAGCGTCTTGCCCGGCTTGACGCCAGTGATGCGAATAATGTGCCATCCAAAATCGGTCTGCACCGGTCCGACGATGTCTCCCTGCTTGCCTGAAAACACCGCATCTTCGAAGGGTTTGACCATCGATCCGTCGCGCGCGAAGGTGCCGAGATCGCCACCTTGCCCGGCCGACCCGGGGTCCTGCGAGTTCTGCTTGGCCAGCTCGGCGAACTTGCCCGGCGTCTTGCGCGCACTCGCCGCAAGCGCTTCGGCCTTTGCCTTGGCGGCGGCCTTGTCGGCATCACTGGCGTCGGGCTTTACCGCGATCAGAATATGGCTCGCCTGGCGTTCTTCCGCCTTGGTGTATTGCTTCACGTTGGCGGCGTATTGCTTCTGCACTTCCTCCGCGTCGACCTTGATTTGGCCCGCCAGCGAGTCCGGCGTGAGCGCAAGGTATTCGATCTTCACCTCGTCGGGCACCTGAAAGACGCCTTGATTGGTGTCGTAGAATGCCTTGACCGCGCCGTCGTCGATCTTGACGTCCTTGAGATAGGCATCGGCGGCGATCGATGCGACGGCAACCTCCCGCTTTTGATCCAGCAGGCCCATGTAGCGCTCGACATTGCTCATCGCCGTGATATTGCCGTTGGCGATGGGCTCCTGCAACGGCGCGAGCGTCATTTCCTGCCTTACGCGCTGCTCGAACACCAGCGGTGTCATGTTTTGCGAAGCGAGGAGCTGCTCGTAACGCGTGCGCGAGAACTTGCCGTCCTCCTGAAACGGTGGCAGCTCGCCGATAAACTGCGCCAGCTGCGCATCGGAAACGCGCAGATTGCCGCGACGAACCTCTTGGTCGAGCACCCGCTGCCCGATGAGCTGCTCGAGCATCGAATAGCGAACCTCCGGATTGTTGAACACGGCCGGATCGTAGTCCTTGCCGGCCGACTGGCGCATCCGATCCTGCTGATCGCGAATGGCATTCGCGAATTCCGCCTGGCTGATCGTGTCGCCTCCGACGCGGGCAACTTCGGTGGCCGAGCCGCCGCTGCGAAAGTAATAGTCGACGCCGAAGAACGCGAACGGCAGCGTGATGAGCGCTATGATGATCTGGACTACGCGCTTCTTGCGGTAAACGAAATCAAACATGACGGAGACGATAATCCTGTAGCGCCGAATTCATTCGGCCATTCTGCCCAAGAAACGGGGCCGGCGCGAAACGATGTTGCCGATGTTGCGTTCCGCGGTAAAAAAGGGCGAACTTGCGTTCGCCCCTGGACCAATGTTGGCGGAGTGGACGGGACTCGAACCCGCGACCCCCGGCGTGACAGGCCGGTATTCTAACCAACTGAACTACCACTCCCGGATCTGCTGGTGGGTGCTGAGAGGCTCGAACTCCCGACATTCGCCTTGTAAGGGCGACGCTCTACCAACTGAGCTAAGCACCCGCGTCGGCGCCGTCGGTTCGTGATTTCCTATTCCAAATGCGCGAACTGCCGGACCGGCTTTCCTGCGCATTTTGCCAACTCACTGGTGAACTAATTCGCCAAATGAGCGAGCCGGCACGCGGAAAAGCCCGTTAGTTTACCGAATCCTTGAGGGCTTTGCCAGCGCGGAACTTCGGCACCTTGGCGGCCTTGATCTTGATCGCAGCGCCGGTGCGCGGATTTCGACCCTGTCGCGCCGTACGCTTGCCCACATAGAACGAGCCGAAACCGACCAGCGTGACGATGTCGCCCTTCTTGAGCGAGTTCTTGATCGAGTTCACCGTCGCATCGAGCGCCCGCCCCGCCGCAGCCTTTGAAATGTCCGCGTGCTTGGCAATAGCATCGATCAGTTCCGATTTGTTCACGAATGGCCCCTTTGGATACTGGAGGGAGACGGTGGCACGCACCTTTGTGCGAAGCGCGGCAGATTCGATCTCCGGACGTACTTTATAGCAATCGCGAAAACCTCAGTCAAGCGTCTCATGCGCGTATCTTCACGATTGATGTGCGAATTGCAACTGTAAAAAAATGCGGCGATATCGTCATCGCCGCGGGTCACCGGTCGTTGCAGTGCGTCGCGCACGGATCGCGCGACCGCCGCAGCGCGCCTTCAGTACGAGGACCCGTGAACTCGGCGAAGTGTGACGCCGGTTGCCGAATTCGAGGTGACTTGGACTAGTGTTTGATGACCGGGGCAGGCGTGACCACGACGGGCGCGTCGACCGGCGGCGCCGGCACCGCGGCAGGTTCCACCGCGACGTCCTCGATCGGCGTAGGCTGCCGCTCGAGCGCGTACTGAAGCACCTGCTCGATCCATCGCACCGGATGTATCTCAAGCCGGTTCTTGATTTCGTCGCCGATCTCGACCAGGTCCTTGACGTTCTCCTCGGGAATCAGCACCTGCCTGATGCCGCCGCGCCCCGCCGCGAGGAGCTTTTCCTTGAGCCCGCCGATCGGCAGCACTTCGCCGCGCAGCGTGATCTCGCCGGTCATGGCGACGTCCGCACGCACCGGAATGCCGGTGAGTATCGACACGATCGCCGTGCAGATGGCGGTGCCGGCGCTCGGTCCGTCCTTCGGCGTGGCGCCCTCGGGCAGGTGAATGTGCAGGTCGGTCTTGGTGTAGAAATCCGCCGCGACACCGAGTTGCTTGGAGCGATGGCGCACGACCGACAGCGCCGCCGCGATCGATTCGTTCATGACTTCGCCGAGCTTGCCGGTGGTGGTCGTCTTACCCTTGCCCGGCAGCGCCACCGCCTCGATCGTCAACAGATCGCCGCCGACTTCGGTCCAGGCGAGCCCGGTGACCTGTCCGACCTGGTTCTTCTTCTCCGCAATGCCGTAGGTGTAGCGGCGCACACCGAGATATTTGTCGAGATTCTTGGCGCTGACCTCGACCGGGCTCTTGGCGGCGCGGGTCTTGCCCTCGCTCGCCTTCAAGAGCAGCGCCTTGACCACCTTGCGGCAGATCTTGGACACATCGCGCTCGAGCGCCCGCACCCCCGCTTCGCGCGTGTAGTAGCGCGTGATGTCGCGCAGCGCCGAGTCGGCGATGTGGAGCTCGTTTAACTTCAGCCCGTTGTTCTTCATCTGCTTCGGCACCAGGTACTGCTTGGCGATGGCGACTTTCTCGTCCTCGGTGTAGCCCGAGAGGCGAATGACTTCCATCCGGTCGAGCAGCGGCGCCGGAATGTTGAGCGTGTTGGCGGTGGCGACGAACATCACGTCCGAGAGGTCGAATTCGACCTCGACGTAATGATCGACGAAGGTGTTGTTCTGCTCCGGATCGAGCACTTCCAGCAGCGCCGATGACGGGTCGCCGCGAAAGTCCATGCCCATCTTGTCGACTTCGTCGAGCAGGAACAGCGGGTTCCTGACTCCGACCTTGGTCATGTTCTGCAGGATCTTGCCGGGCATCGAGCCGATGTAGGTGCGGCGATGGCCGCGGATCTCGGCCTCGTCGCGCACGCCGCCGAGTGACATGCGCACGAACTTGCGGTTGGTCGCCCGCGCGATCGACTGCCCAAGCGAGGTCTTGCCCACACCCGGCGCACCGACCAGGCACAGGATCGGCGCCTTGAGCTTGTCGACGCGCTGCTGCACCGCGAGGTACTCGACGATGCGCTCCTTGACCTTCTCCAAGCCGTAATGGTCCGCGTCGAGGACCTTGACCGCGTTCGACAAATCCTTGTTGATCTTGCTCTTCTTCTTCCACGGCAGGCCGAGCAGCGTGTCGATGAAGTTGCGCACCACCGTCGCTTCGGCGGACATGGGCGACATCATCTTCAGCTTCTTGAGCTCGGTCATGGCCTTGGCCTCCGCCTCCTTCGACATCTTGGCGGCCTTGACCTTCTTCTCCATTTCGTCGAGGTCGGCGTTGTCGTCGCCCTCGCCGAGCTCCTTCTGGATCGCCTTGACCTGCTCGTTCAGGTAATACTCGCGCTGGCTCTTTTCCATCTGCCGCTTGACCCGGCCCCGGATGCGCTTCTCCACTTGCAGGATGTCGACCTCGCCTTCGAGCAGGCCGAGCAGGTGCTCGAGCCGTTTGCCGACGTCCTGCATCTCGAGGATCTCCTGCTTCTGCTCGAGCTTCAGCGGCAGATGCGCGGCGATGGCATCGGCAAGGCGCCCGCCGTCATCGATGCCCGACATCGAGGTCAGGATCTCCGGCGGAATCTTCTTGTTCAGCTTGACGTATTGATCGAACTGGCTGAGCAGCGCGCGACGCATCGCTTCGATCTCGTGCGCGCCGCTTTCGAGCGCCGCGAGCAGCGTCGCGTCGGCGGAAAGATAGTCGCCGACGTCATCGATGCTCACGATTCGCGCCCGCTGGGTGCCTTCGACCAACACCTTCACGGTGCCATCGGGGAGCTTCAGCATTTGCAGCACGGTCGCGACGCTGCCGATGTCGTAGAGGTCTTCTGCCGAAGGCTCGTCCTTGGCCGCGGACTTCTGCGCGACGAGCAGGATGTGTTTTCCCGTTTCCATGGCCACGTCGAGGGCCTTGATCGACTTCGGACGGCCGACGAACAGCGGAATCACCATGTGTGGAAACACGACGACGTCCCGCAAGGGCAGCAGCGGGAAAGGCGTCAGCGCGGAGGAAAGCGTAGGTAGATCGTTGCCCATGGCGGTTCGGTATCCCTCAAAGTCCCTGATTGTGCCTCATTGTCCAGCTAAAGGATGGACGCGGTAAGGCGAAGGTGGGGTCGTCCGGCGGCCTCTTCAAGCCGACTGGCCGCGCGGCAAGCGCGGGGTATTGACCCTACTTCCGTATGTCTCGGCGCCCAATCCCGCGCCGACGCGTGACAGATTACGAATGAGCCGCCGCGACCTTGGGCGACTCGGCAAACATGAGCAGTGGCTTGCCGTCGTTGGCAATCGTCGCTTCGTCGACGACGACGCGCGAAAGATTGGTCTGCGATGGCAGGTCGTACATGACATCGAGCAATACCTGTTCCAGTATCGAGCGCAAGCCGCGCGCGCCGGTCTTGCGAGCGAGCGCCTTGCTGGCGATGGCGCGCAGCGCCGGTTCCCGGACCTCGAGCTCGACGCCTTCCATGCGAAACATCTTGTGGTACTGCTTGATCAGTGCATTCTTGGGCTCGACCAGAATCTGAATCAGCGCCGCGTCGTCGAGCTCTTCCAGCGTCGCGACCACCGGCAGGCGGCCGACGAACTCGGGAATCAGGCCGAACTTGATCAGATCCTCGGGCTCGGTCTCGCGCAACAGCCGGCTCAAGTCCTTGCGGTCGTCGGGACTCAACACCTCGGCGCCGAAGCCGATCCCCGTCTTCGCGGTGCGCTGGCGGATGATCTTCTCCAGGCCATCGAACGCCCCGCCGCAGACAAAAAGAATGTTCGTGGTGTCGACCTGGACGAACTCCTGGTTCGGGTGCTTGCGCCCACCTTGCGGCGGCACCGACGCGATCGTGCCCTCGATCAGCTTGAGCAGCGCCTGTTGAACGCCCTCGCCGGACACGTCACGGGTGATCGAAGGGTTGTCGCTCTTGCGCGAAATCTTGTCTATTTCGTCGATGTAGACGATGCCGCGCTGAGCCTTGTCGATGTCGTAATCGCACTTCTGCAACAGCTTCTGGATGATGTTTTCGACGTCCTCGCCGACGTAGCCCGCCTCGGTCAAGGTGGTGGCGTCGGCAATCACGAAGGGGACGTCGAGCAGGCGCGCGAGCGTCTGCGCCAGCAGCGTCTTGCCGGAACCGGTAGGCCCGATCAGCAGAATGTTGCTTTTGGCCAGCTCGACATCGTCCTCTTTGACGCTGGTCTCGAGCCGCTTATAGTGATTGTAGACTGCAACAGACAGTATCTTTTTGGCCAATTCCTGGCCAATCACGTATTGGTCCAGGATCTGACGAATTTCGTGCGGAGTCGGAAGCTTGTTCTTATCGGAGCGGGCGGCGTCGGCGGTGGCGCCTTCTTCCCGGATGATGTCGTTACAAAGCTCGATGCACTCATCGCAGATGAACACCGATGGCCCGGCAATGAGCTTCCTCACCTCGTGCTGGCTTTTGCCGCAGAAGGAACAGTAAAGAAGCTTGTCGCCGGTTGTTTTCTCGGCCATTCATTTGCCTCGGGCTCGGGCTCTTTCCCGCTATCTCGCTTATATCTCTATCCTACTTTACCCGGCTTGGGCCCGGCTCTGCAAGACTTTGTCCACGATTCCGTACGAAACCGCCTGTTCCGACGTCAGAAATCGGTCGCGGTCGTGATCGAGCTCGACCTGTTCGGAGGTGCGACCGGTCATCTTGACCATCAGCTCGATGAACCGGCGCTTGATGTCGATGGCGTATTGCGCGTGGCGCTCGATGTCGGAAACCTGCCCCTGGAAGCCGCCGGAGGGCTGGTGGATCATGACCGTTGAATTGGGCAGCGCAAAACGCTTTCCCTTGGTGCCGGCCGCCAGCAGAAACGCGCCCATGCTCGCCGCCATGCCTATGCACAGCGTCGATGTGTCGCACTTGATGAATTTCATCGTGTCGTAGATTGCCATCCCGGCGGGAACCGAGCCGCCCGGGGAATTGATGTAGAAGTTGATGTCCTTGTCCGGATTCTCGGACTCCAGAAACAACATCTGCGCGATAACGAGGTTGGCCGTATTGTCGTCGACGGGCCCGACCAGGAAAATGACTCGCTCCTTGAGCAGGCGCGAATAGATGTCGTACGCGCGCTCGCCTCGCCCGCTTTGCTCGATCACCATCGGGATCAAGCCCAGACCCCTCGGTTCGTTGATTGTGCCTGTGCTCATGATTCAGCCTTATCGCGCGTCGCTTAGGTTAGTTGGTATCGCTTCGTTTGCGCCGGCTGACGCAGGCGCCGGCTCCATCAGTGCGGAAAAAGTCGTTGCCTGATCTTCGACTTGTGCGCGCCCGAGCGCCCACTCGACGACGTTGTGTTCGACCGCCGCCATCTCGAAATCGTTCAGCCGCTCCGGCTTGTCGTAATGCCATCGGATCACCGCGTCGGGTTGCTCATAGCTCTGCGCGGCCTCGGCGACCAGTGCGCGCACCTGCTCCGGCTTGGGCTGGAGCTGATTCACGCGCACGATTTCGTTGAGGATCAAGCCGAACGCAACCCGGTCCTCGGCTTGCGGACGGAAGATGTCATGCGATGTCGGCAGATCGGATTCCTTGGCTCCGCGCTGCTTCATCTCCTCGCTGGTGCGGCGCAGAAGGTTCTCCGCTTCCAGCTCCACCAGTGACTTCGGCACGATCAGCTGGGTAGTCGATCTCAAAGCCTGCAGCACCTGCTGCTTGAGGACCGCTTCGATCTTTCGCTTCAGCTCGAGTGTCAGATTGGCGGTAATCTCGGAGCGCAGCTCGTCGACGCTGCCGCTACCGATGCCGAACTTGCGGGCGAACTCGCCGTCGATCTCCGGCAGGATCGGCTCTGCAACCGAGTGCACGGTCAACGAGAACTCCGCGGTCTTGCCGGCGACTTCGCGGCCGTGGTACCCCGGCGGGAAGACAAGCTTAAACGACTTCGTTTCGCCCGCGACCATGCCGGTGAGCGCAGCGTCGAACTCCGGCAGCATGCGACCCTCGCCGAGCGTGATCGCAAAATCCTTGGCCTGGCCTCCGGGAAACTCGACGCCGTCGATCTTGCCGCTGAAATCGACCACGGCGCGGTCTTCATTTCGTGCCGCGCGTTGCACGACCTCGTAGCGCATGTTTTGTTTGCGCAGGATGTCGAGCGTGTGCTCGACATCGGCGGGGGTGACTTCGGCAACCGGGCGCATGATCTTGACCCCGGACATATCGCCAAGCGCGATCTCCGGATAAACCTCGAACACGGCGGAGAACTCGAACTGATCTTCGGCCGCCGGCTGTTTGGGCTCGATGCGCGGATAACCCGCCACGCGCAGGTTCTGCGCGCGAATCGCATCGTTGAGGCTGGATTGCACCGTGTCCGAAATCACATCGGAGCGCACCTGCGGCCCGTATTGCTGGGTGACCATCTTCAACGGCACCTTGCCGGGACGGAAGCCCGCGATCTTGACCGTCTTCGCCAGCCGCGCCAGCCGCTTCTGGATTTCGCCCTCGATCTGCTCGATCGGCACGGCGACATGCAGCCGTCGCTCGAGCTGACCCAGCGTCTCCAGTGTCATTTGCATACCCGATGATTCCTTGCTAGATTTCCGGTGGTGCGAAAGGAGAGACTCGAACTCTCACGCCTTTCGGCTCCGGCTCCTAAGGCCGGTGCGTCTACCAATTCCGCCACTTTCGCAGCCGATTTCGCGAAACGGGTCAGTATAGCGGAAACGCCTTTTACCCGCTACGTAACTGGCCCTCTCAAGGCTCCAACAAGTGGACACTTCCGTGCCGGTCGCTCATTACGAAAACTTTCCCGTCGCGTCGTGGCTTGCGCCGGCCGCGCTGCGCCCGGCCATCGTCGCGATCTATCATTTTGCCCGCGCCGCGGACGATATCGCCGACGAGGGCAGTGCCGAGCCGACACAGCGTATCGCACAGCTGGACCACTACGAGGCGATGCTCGATCGCATCGCCAAAGGCGATCGCCCGGACGAGCCTCCTTTCGCGTCGCTGACCGACGCCATACGCGATCACGCGCTGCCGCTGGCTCCCTTTCGAGATTTGCTTTCAGCGTTCCGACAGGACGTGCTGAAGACCCGTTACGCCGATTTCGCGGAGTTGCTCGCTTACTGCGCACGCTCCGCCAATCCGATCGGACGGCTGCTGCTGCATTTGTATCGCATCGACGACAGCGAAAGGCTGCGCCAGGCCGACACCATTTGCAGCGGCTTGCAGCTCGCCAACTTCTGGCAGGACGTGGCGATCGACTGGAACAAAGGTCGCGTTTACCTGCCGAAGGACGACATGATTCGATTCAACATCACGGAACAACAGATCGCCGCTGGGCGGTGCGACGAGCGCTGGCGTGCCTTGATCGCGTTCGAAGTGCAGCGTACGCGCGCAATGCTTGAATCCGGCCGGGGGCTGGCGCAGGCGTTGCCGCTGCGGCTCAAGCTCGAGCTGAAGATGGTCGTCGCAGGCGGATTGCGTATTCTTCGGTCGATCGACGCGGTCGATGGCGACGTGTTTCGCCACAGGCCGGTGCTGTCGCGCGGCGATTGGGCGGCAATGTCCGCCGCCGCGTTGTTTCGC
>DASZZK010000063.1:0-6346 GCA_035544975.1 Casimicrobiaceae bacterium
ACCGCCGGCGTCGCCGAAAATCCATTCAGGCCGACGGCATCGATGAGCTCCAGGGCGCGAGTATTGAGCGCCGCGAGGGTGCCCTCGGCGCGCCAGAAATCGTAGGAATGGCCGCGCTTTCTCTGAAGTGCAATCCGAACGTTCTCAAGCACCGTCAGGTGCGGAAATACCGCCGAGATCTGGAACGAGCGTACCAGCCCTCTGCGCGCGATCGTCGAGGGGCGCGAACCGGTAATCTCCTGGCCGTTGAAAAAGATCTGGCCACGGGTCGGGATCAGGAAATGCGTGAGCAGATTGAAACACGTGGTCTTGCCGGCGCCGTTGGGACCGATCAGGGCGTGGATGGTCCCGCGCTTGACGGAAAGATCGACGCCATTGACGGCGACGAAGCCTTTGAACTCCTTGGTCAGGCCGCGCGTCTCGAGTATCGTGTCGTCCGCCATGCGTACGTCTGGGGAAAAAGCGCCCGCGCTCGTCTCTGGTTCAAGGTGTCGCGCGATTATCCGGTCCGCAGCAGCGCTTGGCAATGAAGTTCGGGCGTGCAGGTCGCTCCGGCGCATCGCCGCCCCGCTTCGGCTAGAACCGCACTTCGGCCTGGCCGTGCCGCTTCGGCCTAACCGCCCCATTTCGGCGCGCGCTTGCCAAGAAAGGCATCGATGCCTTCCCGAGCGTCCGGCTCGAGCATGTTGCAGGCCATGACGCCGCCAGCGAGTGCGTAAGCGCCTGCCATGTCGCGTTCGATCTGCCCGTAGAAAGCCCGTTTGCCCAGCGCGACGACGGCGGCGCTGCGGTTCCGGATAATGTCGGCGAACTTCGCGATGGCGGCGTCGAGCTCGCTATCCGGCACGACCTGGTTGATCAATCCCCAGTTGAGCGCGGTCCGGGCGTCTATCATCTCGCCGGTCAACAGCATTTCCATCGCTCGCTTGCGCGCAATGTTGCGCGCCACTCCCACCGCGGGCGTGGTGCAGAAGATGCCGACATTGACGCCGGGCAGCGCAAATCGGGCGTTTTCGCTCGCGACGGCGAGATCGCACATCGATACCAGTTGACACCCCGCCGCGGTGGCGATGCCGTGCACCCGCGCGATGACCGGGTGCGGCAATCGGGTCAAGGTCAGCATCATCCTGCTGCAGGCGTCGAACATTTCCTGTTGCCAAGCTGGATCGTGGGGCTCCGCGTGCGCGCGAAGCTCTTTCAGATCATGACCGGCGCAAAAGCCCTTGCCGCTTCCGGCGATGACGATGACGCGGACGACGGTATCCAACGCGAGCCGGTCGAGCTCCGTCTGCATCGCGGCAACCATCGCTTGCGAAAGCGGGTTGAAGCGATCGCCGCGATTGAGCGTCAGTGTCGCGACGCCGCCGCTGGTTTCGCTGAGCACAAAGGGCTGCAGTGCTGTGTCGAGAGGCGCATTCATCGTATTCGTCAGTCGATCGCGCTCGCCGATTTCGCGCGTTCGCGAAGCAGGAATTTCTGGATCTTGCCGGTGGATGTCTTGGGCAGCTCGCCGAAGATCACTCTCTTCGGCGCCTTGAAGCGCGCGAGCATCGAGCGGCAATGCTCGATCAGCTCAGCCTCGGTGACCTTCGCGTCCGGCTTGATCTCGACGAACGCGCATGGTGTCTCTCCCCATTTCTCGTCCGGCTGCGCCACCACCGCGGCGGCGAGCACCGCGGGATGGCGGTACAGCACATCTTCGACCTCGAGCGAGCTGATATTCTCGCCACCCGAAATGATCACGTCCTTCGATCGGTCCTTGATCTTGACGTAGCCGTCGTTCTGCATGACCGCGAGATCGCCGGAATGAAACCAGCCGCCGGCGAAGGTTGCGGCTGTCGTCTTGGGATTCTTGAGATAGCCTTTCATGGTGATGTTGCCGCGGAACATGATCTCGCCCATGGTCTCGCCGTCCCATGGAACCGGCGTCATCGTCTCCGAATCCATCACCGTCATGTCTTCCTGGCAGGTATAGCGAACGCCCTGACGGCCGTTGCGCTCGGTTCGGGTCCCGATGTCCAGCGCGTCCCATTCAGCGTGCTTGGCGCACACTGCCGCCGGGCCGTAGGTCTCGGTCAGACCGTAGACATGCGTGATATCGAAGCCGATTCGCTGCATGCCCTCGATCACCGATGCCGGTGGGGCCGCGGCGGCGACCAGCGCGCTGACCTTGTGCGTGATGCCTTTTTTCAAGTTATCCGGAGCATTGATCAGCATCGCGTGCACGATCGGTGCGCCGCAGTAATGCGTGACCTTGTGCGTCCGGATCGCATCCAGGACCGTCTTCGCCTCGACCTTGCGCAGGCAGATGTTGGTGCCGGCGTTGGCGGCCATGGTCCAGGGAAAGCACCAGCCGTTGCAGTGAAACATCGGCAGCGTCCACAGGTACACCGAATGCCGCGGCATGCCCCAGTCGATGATGTTCGAGAGAGCGTTGAGATAGGCGCCGCGATGATGGTAGACGACGCCCTTGGGATCGCCGGTGGTGCCGGACGTGTAGCTGAGCGAGATCGCGTTCCACTCGTCCGCCGGGTGCATCCATTCGAATTCCGGGTCGCCGCCGGCGATGAATTTCTCATAGTCGCTGTCGCCGAGTTTCTTGCCGCCGGGTCCGAGCGCGTCGACGATATCGACGACCTTGATCTTCTTCCTGGCGCGCGCGAGCGCGCCTTCGACGATCGGCGCAAACTCGGTGTCGGTGATCAATACCTTCGCTCCTCCGTGCTCGAGCATGAATCCGATCGCCTCGGCATCGAGACGGGTGTTGAGTGTGTTCAGCACGCCACCGGCCATCGGCACACCGAAATGGGATTCGATCATTTCCGGAGTGTTGGACGCCATCAGCGCCACCGTATCGCCGCGGCGAACGCCGGCTTGCGACAGCGCCGAGGCGAGACGCCGCGAGCGTTCATAGGTTTGCGCCCAGCTGTAGCGCCTTTTGCCGTGCACCACTGCAGGCAGGTGCGGATACACGTAGGCGGTGCGGGCGATCAGCGACAGCGGCGACAGCGGCGTGTAGTTGGCCGCGTTCTTGTCCAGATCGTGCTCGAAAGGATTGCGCTTGGGCATGGTGCGTCGAATCGTGGCTTGGACTTAACGCTTTCGCGTAACCGCGTGGTCACTACATGGTAACCAATCCGCCCGAAAAGACAATTGCGATCGAATCAGCGCCCGCCGGCGACGCAAGACATCTCATCTTACGTACAGCGTGCAAGGAGCCGGCGCTGTGAGCAGCGAGCCAGGTCCCGATCGCGTCAGCGAGTGGGGTGCGAGTGCCCGCGAGTCAGCGCCCGCCGGCGACGCAGGACATCTCATCTTACGTCCAGCGTGCAAGGAGCCGGCGCTTGCCGCCGCTGTACCTTTTCACTATGCTCGACCGGTCTAAGCAACCGACGGCGAATAGCACATGGGTCACAGGTTGTCGAAGATCGTCACCCGGACCGGCGACGGCGGCGCCACGGGCCTGGGAGACGGCTCACGCGTGGCCAAGGACTCCCCTCGCATCGAGGCCATCGGCGCGGTCGACGAGTTGAACTCGACGCTCGGTTTGCTGTTGTCGGAGACCCTGCCCGAGGCCTGCGCTTCGGTCCTGACGGACGCGCAGCACGACCTGTTCGATCTGGGTGGAGAGTTGTCGATGCCGGGACACGTCGCGGTGACCGACGCGCATGTTCTGCGGCTCGAGGCGGCCGTCGAGCGCTTCAACGCGGATCTCTCTCCGCTCAAGGAATTCATCCTCCCCGGCGGAACGCGTGCGGCGAGCCTCGCGCATATTGCGCGTACCGTGTGCCGGCGCGCGGAGCGCGCGCTGGTGCGACTCGCACTGAGCGAGCCGGTAGGAGATCCCGCGCGCAAGTACCTCAATCGTCTTTCCGACCTGCTGTTCGTGCTGGCGCGAGTACTCAACCGCGAAGCCAAGGTCGGCGACGTGCTTTGGCGCAAGGATCGCCATCACGCGGCTTGAATAAAATGAGTGAACAACGCGGGCGCTGGCGAGTCGATCGGCCATGACCCTCGGTCCTGACCAGCGACGACAACGCAGCGCGCGCCTCGCCGATCTCCTGGCTCGCACCGCGCTCTCCGACCAGCAGGCGTTCGCCGAGCTTTATCGCCTGACGTCGTCGCATCTATATGCCATTGCGCTGCGTATATTGCGAGTATCGGGTGCCGCCGAGGAGGTGCTGCAGGAAAGCTACGTCAACATCTGGCATCACGCCGGATCGTACGTCGCCGCGAAGAGCCAACCGCTGACCTGGATGACCAGCATCGTGCGCAACCGCTGTCTCGATCAGATGCGCCGGCGCGAGGTCGACACAGTCACGATAGACGATGAGGAACAAGGGATGATGCTCGCCGACGACCGCCCCAGCCCGATCGACATGCTGCTAGCGAGCGCCGATGCGCTCGCGGTGAGAAGCTGCGTCGAACGATTGGAGGCCGGACAGAAGCAGGCGATCGCGCTCGCGTTCTATCAGGGCCTGTCGCATTCGGAGCTCGCGTCCCACCTTCGTCAGCCGCTGGGCACGGTCAAGTCGTGGGTGCGCCGCGGTCTGGAGCGCCTCAAGGCGTGCCTCGACGACGCGGGCCTCAAGCGCTAACGACGCGGACGCGCGAAATCGAAAACCGCGATGGATTACCTCAAACCCCAACGACTCGACGCACTGGCTGCCGAGTACGTGCTCGGGACACTCTCGCCGGCGGCGCGCGCGCGCATGGCTCGACTCGCTCGCGGAGACGAAACCGTCGCCGTGGCGCTTCGATCATGGGAAAATCGTCTGCTGCCGCTCTCGGAGAGCCTGCCTTCCGTCTCACCTCCCGAACATGTTTGGCCTGCCATCCTCGGCCGGATCCAGGATCGGCGCGGCTCAGGCTCGATTTGGACCCACCTCGGACTCTGGCGCGGCCTGACGCTGGCCGGCTTCGCGACAGCCCTGGCGCTGGTGGTGGTACTCCTGACACCGCGTCCCGAAACGCCGATGGAAACACTGGTGGCGGTGCTCGCGGGGCAGGATGCGCGGCCGGCATTGATCGTTTCCGCCGACCGGTCCGGGCGAACGCTGACGCTCAAGGCCGTCGCTCCCGTTCAGCGCGACGCCGACCGCGTGCTGCAACTCTGGGCGCTGCCGGAGCAAGGCGCTCCGCGCTCGCTCGGATTGATCCCTGCTTCGGGCGCAGGATTGGGCGTCGTGCGCGTGAATTTGCCGACGCCGGCCGGACAAGCGCTGCAGAACATCCCCGCGCTTGCCGTCAGCCTCGAGCCGCCCGGGGGTTCCCCGACCGGCTTGCCGACCGGCCCGGTGCTCTACTCGGGCCCGATCCAACGACTGTATTGACCCGCGGCTTTGGCTATGACCGGGTGGCGACGACGTTGACCCGGAATGGCGCGGTCGATGCCTCCACGACCGCGGCTTGGGGCACGCCAACCGTCGTGGTGATGACTTGCCGGGTGCCCGGTGTTATTGCGACCGTACTTTGCGCGAGTGCCGACAGCCCGATGATTACCGCCGTCGTGAGGGCGGCGGCCATTACCACTGCCGGAAACCGGTGGCTGTTTTCGTTCATGTACATTGCTATCTCCTTGTTTGCCCGGCGACCCCGCCGTGCATTTCGTTAGCAAGCTTTGCTGAGGCTTCGGCTTGTTGGATGCGCCGGGCGGTCGATCCGGATTCAGCGCATTGCCTTGCGATCTGCCTGCACCTTAGCGCACGGCACAGGCGGGGCCCAGAGCGATGCGACGAAACTCGCCAATTCGGGCGCGAGAGTGCGCAACAGGCGATGAGCGGCGCTGGGCGCCGCGGGGTGTGTCCAATCAGGCGGCGCCGGCCGGATGGGCGCGAGGCCCTAAGACTTGCTGACGGCCTGCTCGATGGCGCCGAAGATCGAGTGCCCGCCATCGTCGACCATCTCGATGCGAACCCGATCGCCGAAGCGCAGAAACGGTGTTGACGGCTTGCCCGCGAGTATCGTTTCCACGGTTCGCTGTTCGGCGATGCAGGAGTAGCCGACTCCCCCGCTCGCGGCCGGCCGGCCGGGGCCGCCGTCTTGCTTATTGGACACGGTGCCCGAACCGATGATGGTGCCGGCAGCAAGCGCACGCGTCTTCGCCGCGTGTGCGATCAGATCCGGAAAACTGAATGTCATGTCGACCCCGGCATTGGGATGCCCGAAGAGAGCGCCGTTCAGCGTCGCAATCAGCGGCAAGTGCAGCTTGCCGCCGCGCCATGCACCGCCCAACTCGTCCGGCGTCACGGCGACCGGAGAAAAGCTCGACGCCGGCTTGCTCTGAAAGAAGCCGAAGCCTTTGGAGACCTCCGCCGGAATGAGGTTGCGCAGGCTCACGTCGTTG